>JACZUZ010000339.1 GCA_022572905.1 Candidatus Zixiibacteriota bacterium
GTAATATTTTGGCCACCACGCAAAAGTTTGATTGAGCGCATAGACCCGCGTTCGTTCGGCCCACCGGCCTGATAAAGAACATTGAATAATGTTGTGAGAGAACTTACAGTATAAGCGCCAGGGTTCTTTACTTCACCGATGACATACACTCTGATAGAGCGAATTTTCCCAAGCGTAATAGTGAAATCAAATTCGCTATAAGCCTGTTTTAGCTTAATTTTGAGAGCTTTTTCGAAATCCGAAAGTTTCTGACCCCAAACTGAGATTTCTCCGATTCTGGGAATATGCAGAGAGCCTTGACGATCGACGGTCAGGTTGAATTCCTTCTCCACCCTGCCCCACAGAAAGATCAGAATATTGTCACCCGGACCAAGTACATAGTCATCAAAACTGGCGATTTCGGTCGGAGAGGAAAGTTGCCCGGCTCTTTCGAAAAGCTCCAAACCGAACGGCTTGAGCTTCTCTTTTTTATCACCCTCATCCTCACGAGCGAAAGGTGAATCAATATCGTACGTTCTCATTTTTCCGCTAGCCAGCAGAGAGTGAAGAGAGCCACTTCTTGATTCTTCGGCCGCATCAAATATTAGGGGAGAAGAATATCTATTAGATTCACCAGAGCCGACTGGGACTCCGGTGGCCCCGCTCGATTTGTATTTGAGATAGAGTTCCGCTTTCTCCTGATCGGTGAGATTGGCTGGCAAACTCTGGGCTGTGGCCCGATTGAACCAGTAAATGGAAACAAGAATCAGAACAAAAGCGAAAAGGATTAATCTGGCTTTCATTTCTTCTCCAAATTCAGTTTGATGTTCTCTCGCCAGGCGCATTCACTCTCGCCGACCTCCGAATGGAGAAATCAGCCCGCGCCTTCTGGTCTTGCCTCTTGCAATCAGGGCGCCATCGTGGGAACAATCCGGTAGTTCATTATGAAACAACCCTTTAGGAGGATTCAGATCGATACTGAAAGGGGAGAATGGCTTGAGATCGGGAAATTTCTTCCGGGAGCACGGAAGATAATGTAGAGTTCCAGTTCCAGCCCCGATAGACGAATAGGGACGTAAGTCTGATCTTGTGGGGATTGAATAACCATACGAGTCGAAACAGATCGAATGAACGTCTTGCCGGGTATAACCGGGCGAACTATATTCCGCGCTCCCCGTTGGACGCGGGAAGATCAAAGAGTCATGGGCGCTCTGGATGAAATTCTTGCCCCGCAGAAAAAACCTCTGAGACACTTTAGAAAATTATGAAAGCTCTGATAACAGGCATAACCGGTCAGGATGGATCATACCTGGCTGAACTTCTACTGGAAAAAGGCTATGAAGTCTTCGGCATGGTCAGACGAAGCTCTACCGAGCCTTTTGACCGAATCGCTCATATCAAAGACAAATTGAATCTAATTCAGGCGGATCTTCTGGACCAGCTCTCAATAATGAATCTGATAGAAGAATCGAAACCCGATGAAGTCTACAATCTCGCGGCCCAGTCTTTTGTACCCATAAGTTGGACTCAACCGGTTTTGACAGGTGAATATGATGCGCTGGGTGTAACTAAAATCCTCGAAGCGATTCGTCATATCGACAAGAATATCCGCTTTTACCAGGCCAGCTCATCGGAAATGTTCGGAAAAGTAGCGGAGACTCCTCAACGCGAGTCAACTCCCTTTTATCCGCGCTCGCCTTATGGCGTCGCCAAAATATATGGCCACTGGATAACGGTAAACTATCGCGAGTCATATGATATGCACGCTTCTTCGGGCATACTCTTCAATCATGAATCTCCTCGGCGCGGATTGGAATTTGTCACCCGCAAGATTTCGCGCTCCGTTGCGAAAATTAAATTGGGCCAGCAAAAGAAACTGAAGCTTGGTAATCTGGATTCCCGTCGAGATTGGGGATTTGCCGGGGATTATGTTAAGGCCATGTGGATGATGCTCCAGCAGGATAAGCCGGACAATTTCGTAATAGCAACCGGCGCGACTCACTCGGTTAGAGAATTTGTCGAAGCCGCCTTCGGCTGTGTTGATCTTGATTACAATGACTACGTTGAAGTTGACCAAAATCTCTATCGCCCCGCTGAAGTAAATCTTCTTCAAGGGGATGCGTCACATGCGCGAGAGAAACTTGGATGGGAGCCGGAAATTACTTTCAAAGGGCTGGTTGAGATGATGGTTAAGGCTGATCTGGAACTATTGAGCGGCTCGGCGAACAGCTCATAAAAGGAAGCGGAGTGTCAACTTTTATAAGATAAGGGGACAATAAACTTCGCCTATATTCTTTCTCTTTCTTGTAACTCACAACTTTGCTTCAGTTCCGGAAACTCCTGCTTTCAAATTAATCTTTCCATATAGAATTAAGTGGCTATAAAATATAAACCAACTGGAAGTCGGCGGAAGCGCAATATTCTGGTAACCGGCGGAGCGGGATTCGCAGGCTCTCACTTGCTTGAACTGCTTCTGGAGGAAGGCTACAAACCTTTTGCGTCTGTTAATTCTGATGAGTCAATCGAGAATATTTCACATCTGAAAAAAAGTATCGAAATTATCAGATGCGATGTTCGCAACAAAAAGCAAGTTGAGAAAATGATCTCGAAGGTGGGTCCCGTCTGGGTTTTCCATCTGGCGGCGATTTCGTCGGTGGGCGATTCGTTCGACAATGACCGCCTGACATATGAAGTAAATTTCACAGGAACTTTGAACCTTCTCGAAAGTCTGAGGAATTCCGCAATGCTTCAAAAGTTCATATCAATAGGCTCGCCTGATTGCTACGGAATCTTCTCGCCTCACGCTAAATTGTTAAAAGAAGATCAGCCTCTTAATCCTATTTCGCCTTACGGAATATCAAAAGTTGCGGCGGAAAATATCGCTCGTTTGAATTTTCGCCAACAAGGTTTCCCAGCGGTATTCGTAAGACCTTTTAACCATACCGGTCCGCGACAAGCAGATCGTTTTGTAATCCCCTCATTCTGTAAACAAATAGCGGAAATAGAAAATGGTCTAAGAAAGCCCGTATTGATGGTGGGCGACCTTTCCGCCCGGAGAGATTTAAGCGACGTTCGCGATATTGTCAGCGGCTATCTTCTAGCGGCCCAAAAGGGACAGCCCGGCGAAATCTACCATCTCTCATCCGGCAGGGCGGTCGCGATTTCAACCACCCTGAAAACACTGCTCGGCTTGACTGAAAGAGAAATCAAGGTTAAAGTCGATCCGGAGCGCCTGCGCCCGGTAGACATTCCTTGCCTGAAAGGAGACAAT
>JACZUZ010000340.1 GCA_022572905.1 Candidatus Zixiibacteriota bacterium
AATAGTTGAAGGAGCTGGTATTCTCGACGGTATTGTCTCGACACTGAGCATTAAGTAAGTTAAATCCGTATTAATTTTATCGGTATATTTCAGGAAGGTTACTGACCAGAATTCAAACAATCTTTGCTGAATTCAAAGCATTGCAATTTGCGAATTTGTGATTTAGGAGGCTTTCTCTTGTAATTGTTCCTCGGGTTTCCTGAATTCCAGCGTTCTTTGAGATTCGCCCTGGTAGATCTCGCGGGGGGCCTCGATGCCTGTTAAACCCTCAAGGTCGCGCTCGAATTTCCCGGCCTGATTTCGGGCTCTTTCGAAGTGATTACTGGCGGTCTGAAGAGCGCCTCCTACTTTGCCGAAGGCTTCGTTGAATTTCGAGAATCTATCCGCCAATCCCCCAAGTTTGCTCAAAATATCCTTGCTTCGTTCCTCGACCTCATACCCTCGCATCGCTCCCGCTATAGTCTGCAGATACGCGAACATTAGCGACGGCGAGGCCATAATAATGTGTTTACTGAGGGAATATTCCAGGAGCGAAGAGTCGCCGGTTCGCGGGGACACCGCTTCGGCGTAAACCGCTTCAGACGGGAGATACATAATCGCATATTCGGTTGTGTTCTCATCGACTCGTATATAACCCGCTACTTTATCGATGTGGCCCTTCAGATCGCGTTCGAATTTCTTGCGCAAGGAGACCATCTCTTCGCCATCGGCTTCTGTCATTCGTCGGTATGAGTCCAGAGGAAATTTTGAGTCAATCGGAATTAGCGATCCGCTAAATCTGACCACAGCATCGACTCGCATTTTATCCCGAAATGAATACTCGACCTCATAAACTCCCTTCGGGAAGACCTGGTCGAGCAGATTAATCAAAAATACTTCACCCAATGAGCCTCTTGCTTTGGGTGGTTTGAGCAAATCGCTTAGCTGGCCGATGTCACTACCGACTTTGGCGATCTGTCGCGCCTGCTCCGCCAGCTCGCCCAGTTTCTTTTGAATATCCGGGACAACAGCCAATTGTCTGTAAATCTGAGCGGAGGACTTCTCCATTTGGTCGCTCAGGCTCTTTGAAAGATTAGTTTGGCCTTCCTGCATTTTGCCAAGTTGCTCAGCCTGCGATTTCAGGGCCTCGATTTTCATAGCCGAGACCTGCTCGCGGATATCAGCCAACCCGCTTGACGCTTCGGATTGAATTGATTTAAGAGCGCGATAAATCCAGGAAACCGCCAGTATAGCGGCGATTAGTGTCAGACCTATGCTTATATATTCAACCAACACAACTCCTTGTTCAAACGTATTTCTCGCCCGCAGTTCAACATAATACATTTGCCGCCTGCAGTGCGCTTTCCAAGTTCAATTTAAGCCCAGAGTCAGCCGCTCCGCAAGCAATGATTATAGGAATGAAACTCAAAAGCGGTCTCACATATTTTATCAGTGATGTAGAACAGCGTCCGTGAGGGGTGTCGCTCCTCCGGTCAGGTCAAGTTTGAAACTGAAAGAAACGGTAGAAGATTCCTCATCGAAGTATCCACCGGACTCGTCAAATGAGGCGATATACTTGGCAAGCATGATTGAGGTGGCATAGTCGTATAGTCCCGCCTCGTTGCGGTCGAAGCGCAGGCCAAAACGGTAGCCCTCAAACAAAGAATTTGGGAAATGCTCCTCGAACAATCTGCTCTTATATCCTTTCAACTCCTGATTAACATTGAACAAAATTGTTTTTTCTGAAGAATCGCTCGAATCCAGGTCACATATGACGAATACGCGGTCGCCTTTCTTGCACATTCTCACAGGACCTAACCCTTTCGCTGAATTCGTCTCGAAATTGAGGTCAGAATTCACCGAAGCTAGCTTGTAAGCGCTGAGATTACTCAAAGACAAGTCTGAATTGTAATACTCCGCGAATTGAGATTTGATGTCAGACCAGGTTTCGCCCGTCTTCCTGGCGACATGAGTGGAAATCGCTTCAGCCGTCATTCCGGCAGTCTGATCAAATCTCGCCGAGAGGTCGGAATAGAGAGCCAGGGCGCTGTCAATATTCGTCCTTTCAATCAGAAACTTTACAAAGAGCGCCGCACATGGATAGGACAGGCCTGCGTCAACGTCTGCATGGAAAGGTGACAGTTCCAGTAAGTTCTGGATTGAAACCATTTCAGATCGGAGCATGTATGCGGCCATATCCAGTAGTATCATTGGGGAGCGACCGGCCCGCCCTCCCAAATATGTGGCCAGACCTTCTCCCATCAATGGCAAAGTAGATATAGGCAGTTTCTTTAAGCGAAAATTGACGAGGAAATGGGCAATTTCGTGATAATGGGGGAAAGTCGAGGTTATAATAGCGTCTGAAGCAAGATCATATATTCCAGCCGCCACCACTCCCGCTATTTTGTTTACCTGATTCGCGTCTGTGCAATAGTAGTAATCAATTTTGCTTTCGCTCAAAGCGCTTTGCTGATCCGAGCTTATTCTCAGGACTTCGCATATCGAATCGACAAAGTTGTCCAGAGAGTTAACAGCTATAGGATTGAGATAAGTCCGCTGATCTTCGGTGAGATGAATACGAAAATATTTCGTCTCGACAATTCTCCAACCCCGGGTCATAAAATCTTGCGGGAATACCAACCAATAATACCCGGAGCGCTCTTTCAAATAATATCTATGGGGTATTTCCTCTTCACCATTTGAAAAAATAACCTCCATCCTGGCGAACCCGGTATCAAGAAAGGTCCCACTCCTGATAGAGAAGCTAAGATCACTCTCCCGGAATCGCATCAGAGGTGAATTGATATCCATTTTGAGTGGAATATTTTCGTACTCAATCCCGTGGCGAGCCGTTCTTTCGATGGCAGATGTTGACCAGAGTTCCCTAGCGGACACCAGATTCCCCTCACTTGCCAAAGTCAGATAATTCATTAACAGTTCATTAATAACGTAGAGAGCTATTCCCGGTTTGGAATCATCAGCTGAAGTTCCCGAAGTGACATCCTGTGGGAATGAAGGTTTTGCGGATAGCAAAATGATAAGCGCTGTCACACTAAGTGAACTCTTCAGGAATGATTTATTCAGGAGTGATTTCTTAAAAAATGAATTTTTCATAATTCTTGCGGGGCAGACCAATCCGTTCCTGGGCCTGAATTTTATTGGCGGGTTGGTCATGACTCCCTCTCAGGGTTCGAATACTCGGGGCGCATTTAAGCCATCAGCGCCGAAGCGCTTTCGACGGGAGTATAGAGA
>JACZUZ010000341.1 GCA_022572905.1 Candidatus Zixiibacteriota bacterium
GTCTGAGTCTGTTGAATTCGCAACTGAAAAAGAACTGGAAATGACTCTGAATATTCTGGTCGAAAGAGGAAAGCTGGCTCGGACAGCGGGGAAGTACCATCTGCCGGGAAGAGAGTTGAGCGTTTCGGGGACAGTCAAAAGCGAAGCGGAGCGAATCCTAAAGGACATCAGCGCCGGCGGATTTTCGCCGCCTTTGACTTCGGTGTTGGTCAAGAACGGGAAAACTTCGCGGGACGCATTGGGATATCTTCTTAACACAAACAAAATCATGCGCGTGTCCTCCGATGTTGTACTGGAAAGCGCTGTTTGGAGCAAAGCTCTAGAGGCGATTGTTGGGATTTTGGAGAAGGGCGAAGAATTGACCGTTGCCGTATTGCGCAACGAACTAAACACCAGTCGCAAATACGCTCTCCCGATTCTTGAGGAAACCGACCGCTTGCGAATTACAACCCGCATCGACGACAAACGAGTCAAGGGTCCGGAGTTTGATTCGGCTCTGTTAAAAGTGTGAACTTCATAATTGAATTCCGTACAACTATATAATGGTCGTGTTGAAACAATGCTTCCTCGTGCGCGCGCCCGGAAAGCGCTTACTTATTGCGGAAACCGAATTCTCTCCGTCGAAACAAAATCAGGCTCTTCAGCCACTGGCAAGAATCTCCGGCGCATAAATCTGAGAGGCGCCACAGTTCTGCCGGGGTTTGTTGACGCTCACACCCACTTTCAATTCTTCGCTCAATCGCTTGACCGAGTGAATCTCGCCGACGCTCTTTCTCTTGGAGAGGCGTTAGCGACTATCAAGAGTCGCGCGCGGAAACTCAAACAAAGTGAATGGCTATTCGGCGAGGCGCTGGATGTAAGCCGCTGGTCTCCGTGTCGCTTACCCACAGCAGCGGAGCTGGATAGCGCCACGCCCGGACGACCCGCGGCTATTTACTACAAAGACCAGCACACTCTCTGTGCGAATTCGTTAGCGCTAAAACTGGCGGGCATTAACGCAAGTACACGAAACCCGCGAGGCGGACATATCGATAGACTATCCGATGGAGCGCCGAGCGGAATTTTGCGCGAAAATTCCGCAATCGAACTTGTGTTGAAACTGATTCCCGCTCCAACAAAGTCAGAGTTCACGAAATTATACAATCGAGCGCTGGAAAGCGCCCATAGTCGCGGTGTGACAGGAGTTCATTCTTTCGATAGAGCGCCGGGCGTCTTTGAATTCTTTAGAGATCGAGTCGATAAACGCCAGCCGGGTTTGAGAGTCAACTATTATATTCCCTTTGAGGAGCTGGACAATTCCGATGTTGTCAAGAATCATCAGTTATCGGATGATTACTGGCTGACCGTTTCCGGTGTTAAGATTTTCGCGGATGGTTCATTGGGATCGAAGACGGCTCTCATGCATTCAAACTATTTGGGCGAACCGGACCAATATGGAGTTGAAGTTACCACATTGGCTGAAATGAAAAAAATAATCAGGCGCGCCAAAGCTCTCGGCTGGCCCTGCGCGATTCACGCTATCGGTGACAAAGCGGTAACCAATGTCATCAACGCTCTTGCGGATATTCCCGCGCCGGATGGAAAACGCCATCGAATCGAGCATTTGCAAATAATGCGCCGAAGTGATTTACCTGAATTGAAACGCTCAAAGGCCGTAGCGTCCATGCAGCCGTCCCATTTGCCAGGAGATGTTGAAGCTATCGCCCGGAATTGGGGAAAGCTGCGTGGACGCAACGCTTATTTATTTCGCACCTTTCTTGACTGCGGGATTCCACTCGCGTTTGGTTCTGATGTTCCCATTGAACCGCTCGATCCACTGGGCGGAATCTATGATTCAGCCGCGCGGCGTTGCAAATCGACAGGCGCCATACTGAACAAATTCGAGAGAATAACCGCTTGGGAGGCGGCGCGCGCATTCACATACGGCGCCGCATTCGCCGTTAGCCAGGAAAATCGGCGGGGCGTATTGGCTCCGGGATATCACGCGGATATGGTAATTCTCGACTGCGACCTGCGAACCGCATCTGCTAAGCTCCTCAAAGCGGCCCGAGTTCTAGCTACCATCATTGGCGGGAAATGCGTATACTCAGATGGAACATTATCGCTTGAGAAAGAAATCTGAAGCGGCCGTTCTTGCAGTATTTATTTTAGTGTAAGTTGAGACATGATTCCGTCAGAGGAAGGACGATAAGGACAGGATGAAATCAATAAGAATCTCCGGGAAACCATCCCGAAGACAAGCCCGAAGACAAGCCAGGCTGAAAAGTCCAAGAACGGCATATATGTTCGTCCATGCGCTCATATTCGCGCTGGGACTTTCTGCGCTAATCGTTAATGCGGCAAATGACTCAGCAAATGATTCGATTTCGGATAGCGCTGAATTCGATTCTATGGCGGATACATCATCCCAAATTGAAGTCGTTCCGCGCAAGACTGTTTACATCTTAAAGATCGAAGACGCCATCGGAGTAGTGACAGTAAAACGCATCAAGGAAGCGATTGAGCTGGCCGAGGATGAAAACGCGGAGTTAATCGTAATAATGCTCGACACGCCGGGCGGGTTCACCAAAGCCACCTGGGCCATTGACAAAGCGATTCTCAACAGTCATGTGCCAATTGTTGTCTACATAGCGCCGTCGGGCGCACGCGCGGGATCTGCCGGCGTCTATATAACATACGCCGCGAATTTTGCGGTAATGGCTCCCGGAACAAATATCGGCGCGGCCCATCCGGTCTCCGGCTCGGGTGAGAAAATCGATTCGCTCTTAAATGAAAAAATCACCAACGACGCTGTCGCCTCAATCAAGGCCATGGCCGAGAAGCGCGGACGCAACGCTGAGTGGGCCGAGAGGTCTGTGCGCGAGTCGGTGTCCATTACCGATCTTGAAGCAGACTCGCTGGGCGTGATCAATTTTCGCGCGCACGCGCTGGCCGATTTATACGACTCGCTCGACGGGCGCGTTGCGGAAACGCCTTCAGGAGAGAAAACTCTCGATCTCTCCAATGTCGAGGAAATTACGCTTGTGGAGAGCTTCTTAGAGCGCGTACTCAAAGTTATCGCCTCGCCGGATATTGCGTTTTTGCTTTTCTCAATTGGTGGACTGGGAATAGTTTTGGAGCTTTACCATCCCGGCGCAATTCTCCCCGGCGTGGTGGGCGGCATTTCGCTTATTCTTGCCTTCTATGCGTTCCAGACATTGCCGATCAACACAACGGGGTTGATGCT
>JACZUZ010000342.1 GCA_022572905.1 Candidatus Zixiibacteriota bacterium
AGAGCGAGGCTTAGCGTATTAAGTCAGGAGCGCGGAATCCACTACAAAGATTAGGGCAGAGGTTTATGGACTTTAGGCCAGTAGCTCAATTGGCAGAGCGCCGGTCTCCAAAACCGGAGGTTGGGGGTTCGATTCCCTCCTGGCCTGCCAGAAAAGCCGCTAAGAAAATAAATTCTCATCAGCGTTCTTGAGGGATTATTGGCGCGTCGAGAGAAGAGTTAAACAGAGATCAGTGAAGTAAAATGTTTGCAAAGACCGGTAAATTTTTAAAAGAAGTTCGAGCGGAGGGCAACAAAGTTACCTGGCCCACTCGAGAGGAGTTGATCGGCTCAACTATTGTGACAGTCGTAACGTCGGTGCTTGTGTCCGTGTTTATTTTTATCATTGACCAAATTTTGACATATGGCTTCACGCAGGTTTTCGGTGGTTGAGCTTCAAGAAGGAATAAAGATGGCGTTACGTTGGTACGCAGTTCACACGTATAGTGGTCAGGAGCAAAAGGCCAAGCAATTTCTTGAGTCGGCCGTTGAGAACTCCGGCCTAAGCGACAGTTTTGGACAGGTTTTGGTGCCGACAGAACAGGTCACCGAGATGAAGCAGGGTAAGCGCAAAACGACCACGCGCAAGTTTTTGCCCAGTTACATCTTGGTCGAAATGAGCATGGATAAGACCACGCAGAATCTGGTCGTCTCAACACCGGGAATAACAAATTTTGTTGGCGCCGCCGGACGGCCAAGCCCGCTAAAGACTGAAGAAGTTGAGCGCATATCAGGGCAGATTGACAAGTCACGCGCTCCAACGGCGACGGATGTTCCGTATTCGGCCGGCGACGCTGTTAAGGTGACAGACGGGCCATTTGCGGATTTCGCAGGAGTAGTCAGCGAAGTGAATATGGAAAAACGCAAACTCAAAGTTATGGTGTCGATATTTGGGCGACCAACTCCTGTAGAATTGGATTTTCTGCAGGTGGAGACGGTTCGATCTAGATAATAGGTTTTGGCGGCGCAAAACCGTCGGTGAGCGGAGAATTATTTAGCAAACGGGTGATACAGTGGCGAAAAAAATTACAGGATTCATAAAACTTCAAATTCCGGCCGGACAGGCCAACCCGGCGCCACCGGTAGGGCCGGCGCTCGGTCAGCAGGGCGTCAACATTATGGCCTTCTGCAAAGCCTTTAACGCCGAGACACAAAAAGGAGGCGGAATACTCACGCCCGTTGAGATTACTGTCTACGCGGATAAGAGTTTTACGTTCATAACGAAAACTCCGCCCGCGTCTACTTTGTTACGCATTGCAGCAAAGATAAAGAAGGGTTCCGCCGAGCCAAACAGAGATAAAGTTGGCGTTGTCACTGACAAGCAAATTGAAGATATCGCTAACACAAAGATGAAAGACTTAAACGCTGATACAATTGAGTCGGCCAAGTTAATGATTTGTGGCACGGCTCGCTCAATGGGGATTGAAGTGCAAGGCTAGATAGCGAAGCGATATCAAAAGCAAAGTAAAGCGGGAATCCAGAAAAAGTAATTTAGAGAAGCAAATAATAGAGAGAAACCTAATCGATACAACCCCGTACCGTTGCGCTTATTCTGAAAGTCGCACGAGCTAGCGGGGGAGATAAGGACGAAATGAAAAAATCGAAAAGACTAAGAGCGGCCAACGAGAAAGTAGATCGCCTGCGACATTATCCTATCGAAGAGGCCGTAGACGTTCTCAAGGAATCGCCCAAGGCCAAGTTTGACGAAACGGTTGAGCTTGTTTTTCGCTTGGGCGTTGATCCTAAGCATGCGGATCAGATGGTTCGCGGAACAGTGGCGTTGCCGCATGGCACCGGCCGGAATGTGCGAGTTCTTGTTTTCGCCGAGGGAGAGAAAGAGGCGGAAGCGAAAGCGGCCGGAGCGGATTTTGTAGGGTCTGACGAGCTAACTCAGAAAATTCAGGGCGGCTGGCTCGATTTCGATGTGGCCGTCGCAACTCCTGATATGATGAAAAAAGTTGGGCGGCTGGGCAAGATTCTTGGCGCCCGGGGCCTGATGCCAAATCCGAAGGCGGGAACGGTTACAATGGATGTTGGCAAAACTGTCGAGGCTTTGAAGGCCGGCCGTATAGAATTCAGAGTTGATCGTCAGGGCAGCATAGCCGCCGGGGTTGGCAAGTTGTCGTTTGATAAAGATAAAATAGTAGAAAACGTAAAAACGCTTGCCGAAGCGATAATTCGGGCCAAGCCAGCGGCGTCGAAAGGTAAGTATCTCCTGGCCACATCGATTAGCTCAACTATGGGACCCGGTCTGAAACTGGACGAAGCAAGTATTACACCCCAGCGCGGGTGAGGCGATCTGTTCGTATCGAATATTTATTAGGAGACATGTAAAGTGCCGACGACGAAAAAAATAGAAAAAGTGGCTGCCCTGAAAGAACTTTTCCAGCGCACCAATACTTTCTTTGTAACAGATTACAAGGGCCTGACCGTTGCGGATATGACAGCCCTGCGGTCGCAACTGCGGCAATCTGACGCCCGATATCTTGTCGAGAAAAACACTTTAGTAAAATTGGCGCTAAAGGATGTAGGGATTGAAGGTCTCGACGAACATCTCACTGGGCCGACAGCAGTTGCTTTTACTTTTGGCGATCCTGTCGCTCCGGCAAAAGCTCTCAAAGATTTCTGTAAGGCCAAAGAGCGGCCTGTTGTGAAAATTTTCTTGCTTGATGGGGAATTGATGGACGGCTCCAAGCTGGGTATGCTGGCGGACCTTCCGACCAAAGACGAGCTTTTCGCGCAGGTGATTGGCGTGATTGAAGGGCCAATATCCGAAATCCTTTCCACTCTGGATTCGGTCACTCAGGAGTTCATTGGAACCGTTGACGCTCTAGCTGAAGTGGGCGCCGCAAAGGCGGCCTGACAAAAGAGATAAGCTTGCGAGAAAAATAGGCATGCGAGAGCATAGGATTGAGAGAATATAAATTAGAAGTAGCAGGGTCATGAACAATCGAGCGAATACAACATTACAAACGCATGAAGACCCATACGCGTGTGGTATTCGAACGGCAAACGCTGTAAACCTTCCTGTAGAGAGTTGCCAGGAGACAACTGCGCTCTCAGAGACAGAAAGTTAGTGTGAAAGGTATTTTTTGTTATGTCTGAAGTGAAAGAACTGGCTGAGAAAATTGTTGGTCTCTCCGCGCTGGATTTGGCGGAGTTATCAAAAGAA
>JACZUZ010000343.1 GCA_022572905.1 Candidatus Zixiibacteriota bacterium
GATCTCCTGACACTGGATGTGGATATTCTTTATCCTGCGGCTCTCGAAAACGCTTTGACCGGCGCAAACGCATCGGATGTAAAAGCCACCCTAATTTGTGAGTTAGCCAATGGACCGACAACGCCCGAAGCTGATGAGATACTAAACGAGAAGGGCGTGTTTATTATTCCCGATTTTCTTGGCAACGCCGGGGGTGTGACAGTTTCATATTTCGAGATGGTTCAAAACCATTACAATTACCACTGGGATTTGCCGACGATTCATGAGAGACTCGACAAGAAAATGACCAAAGCGTTCAATGAAGTCTATGAAATGTATGAAAGTCGCAGAAGCGATGGGGTAACTATGCGCATTGCCGCGTATTTGGTAGCTGTTGCGCGAGTGGCCGAAGCTATGAAACTTCGCGGTTGGACATAAGAAACGATATTATAAACACTCAAAACCGAAATGTATGAATATTCGGCGGCCTGCATGCGAGGTCGCCGATTTCTTAATTGGGGAAATCTTGTTAAGTGGAATCTCATTTGGCGAAATTATATCAGCGATAAATTATCTGGGTAAGAAATGGTCTTTGACTGTATAATTAGCCAGTCACCAATGAACCTATCTGAAGAAGCCCATACTATCAAAAATCGCCCCTGGCGGAACCGCAAAATAGAAGTGATCACAAGGATTTTCCATTTCACAATCGCGCTTGCGCTGCTATCGGGTTCAGCGACGCAGGCGTCACACATAAAAGAAAGTGGCTATTATCTAAAAGCCGGTTTGGGTTTCAGTCCTCTAACAGAAATCGAAACTAACAGCCTTGAAGAAATAGCCGACATCTCCGCCAGAGGCGTGGCGCCATCAATTTTGATTGGCTATAGCTGGAACCAGGAGAATAGTATCGAGTTTCGTTGGCAGAATGTCTATTACACCAGTTCTGAACCCGAATCTGGCTCTCAGGGAATAATTGCCCTGGCCTATACGCGCACTTTTCTGAAAGACACATTCTCGCCTTTTCTTACCTTCGGACTTGGTATTCAGCATGGCCCGTTCATTAGTGAATTCCCTCGCGACGTCGAAACCGATCCAGGGGCGGCGTTCCTCCTGGGCGCCGGTTTTACGCTGAACCAAAGAATTGACCTGGCTCTGGACTATTCTTCGGGTAGCGCAAACAAGTTCCTCGATAAACAATTATTCTATGATTATAACTACCGGCAACTGGTTTTCTCAGTTCGTTATTTGTTATTCGGAGATTGAATGTCGATGATTTTCAACGATAGAATTCTTTCCGCGGTTTCGTTTTTCATAGCGCTATTGATTTCCCCCGCAACCGTTATCGGGCAAAATGTTGGCGAAGAAGACGGCGGCGAAGCGCAAACTGCGGAACAAGAAACGAATGAAAACACCGGACGGCATACTTTCTGGCAGGTGGATTTGGGGATGTCAATTCCCAGCGGGTCATCGGATATCTTTAACGGACCGACGGAGGTAGTCTTTTTCGAGGCGCCGCGTCCCTATAAAGATCATTATCGCAGTGGATTTACGGCGAATTTTGCGGGCGGATATATGACTGATGACGGCTATGACGCGTCAATTTCTTTTCGAATCACAAAGGTTAACTACAATAATCTTGGAACCAGCCTGATCCTCCTGGCAACTCAAGAGGAGTTCAGCTCGTACTTGCTGGAAACCCAGTTCTACCTTGGCCGCCGGATACACTCCGTCAGGCGCAAATCCGCGTCGCCATATTTCGGCGTGGCAGGGTCATTCGGCTCTCTTGAGCACTACTCAGCGAGACTGTCGGTTCCTGATGAGGCGACGTTTACTCTCAGCGGTATCGCCGGATATGAAGTGCCGCTACAGATAGATCCGGTGACATCTCAAATGATAACTATTAGATTACAGGCGGAGTTAGTGGCTCTGGCCAGCGGTGAAAGGCCGCGTTATGTGAATCTTACTTTCGGAATAAGAGGATATCTCGACTAAGACCCAATTGCTGTCTCAATTAGCTCTTCGACAGGATTTAAAAGCGCTACCGCTTCAAAAAGCGCATGGCCTTAAAAGCGTTATGGCCTTAAAAGCGTTATGCCACAAAATAGAATACCAAATGAATTGACTCATGCGCCCTCCAGCGGGTATATTCACCCGAATTTCAGGGGCGAACATTGCCCCTCGCGTGGCTATTTCCGTGGGTCACAATGGGTTAAAGAATAAGAGAAACTATAAAGAATACAGCATTAGGAGATCAACCCAATGAAGAATTCTAAAAAAGAATTTTTGACCTTCGCCAGTCTGGCCCTGCTTTTAGTAGGGTTTTCCGCGATCGCGCTTGGTTGCGCCAGTGGAGACTCAAAAACAACACCTAAAATCGAGACCGCCTCAGAAATGGATTCCGTGGCCGACGCAGACACAGCCGGAATCGAAACAGAAGATGCAACTGAAGAAACTGACTCAGTAGGAACAGAATCAATGACATCAGACTCAACCGATACGGGAACAAAAGCTGATGCGGAAGTGAAATACGAAGCTCCGATCCGCAACGCCAGCAATCATATTGTCAAACTCACCACAGCCATGGGTGATTTGACTCTGGAGCTTTTCAGGGATATTTCGCCGAATCACGCCGACAGCTTCCTGGCCCGCGTGAAGGACAGTTTCTACGTAGGTACGATCTTCCATAGAGTAATTACGAATTTCATGATTCAGGGCGGCGACCCGACCGGAACAGGTTCTGGTGACGCCAGCTATAATCTTAACGCGGAGTTCAATGACATCACACACGAGCGGGGAATTCTATCGATGGCCCGCTCAAATGATCCAAATTCTGCGTCATGTCAATTCTTTGTTGTCCATAAGAAATCAGCGCATCTGGACGGCAAGTACACAGTTTTTGGAAATCTGCTGGCCGGATATGAAACTCTGGACAAAATCGCGACCGCAAAGCACAAAAATACGCGCCCGATAACCGAGATTAAGATTTTGAAAACATCCGTAATCAAGTAGTATAATAATCAAGTAGCGCTGATTTACAGCGCTGGCGCCGTCAATTTCGGCCATAAAACACAGTTAATGAACGAGACAAAGAAAGAGATATTTTTAATGCCCTCAGAGAAATTTTCAAGGGAAAACCAGAAAAAGAAACTTTGGGAATCTTTGATTCTGTAAATATGTCAATAGATGAAATAATCTTATGGGTAGAAAAAAACATTCCTGCAGAGTAT
>JACZUZ010000344.1 GCA_022572905.1 Candidatus Zixiibacteriota bacterium
GACGAACTCAAAGGCGTAGAAACATTCACCAATGTTCCTGTCACGCGCGCGTGGGTTTCGTTTACGATAAACCCCTGTCCACCAGTCGAATCAATGGATATTATTACATTTCTCCAGGCGGGGTTTGTAATGTACCCGGGCGCGAAGACGCTCATGAAATAGGTTCCGGTATCGGTATAGACAGTGAACATTCCTCCGGCGTCTGCAAAACTTGAATAGAACCCTTTATAGTCGCTCAGGCTTACTTGAACTTGACTCCAGTTTATCGGAGCGTCCTCGGGGTCTTGAACCAGAGTACCGGTTACCAGCTTGCCCTGTATCAGGTTCACTGTTGCCGTATCCCCCGGCGAAAGGCCAAATAGTTGTCCACTCACAATTGATCCGGCAGGTATGGGGTAATCCTCATTTTGGTCACCAACAAAGATTGACCATCCATTGCTGTCCAGAGAGGAAATGCTCAGCGCAAGTACGTTATTGGACCCGGTACCCGATATTCCTCGCGTAAATGATTTGAGTCCCTCTGATGAGACGTCGATCGCATACTCGTTTACCGGCAGTCCTCCACTCTCGGTAACTTTGACATAGAGAGTTGTGTCCGCTCTTGTTACCACTATATCATGTTGAAAGCTGTTCAATGTATCATGGCTGAAGAAAAACCCGTTAGGGATAACGTATTCCGGTGTGAAATCCTCGAGGAATATCTGAAGATTCCAATCCCCAAGCTCCGCAGCAGAAAAATTAATCACATATCTGCCCGACTCTGTGCGGGCTTCCTTATCTCCCAAGCCGGTAGGGAACTGATTGCAGCCTACGAAGCTGTATCTCGTGATAACTGTTCCACCATCATCTTTTAAGAATCCATAGACGCTGTCAGCCGGGACATTGTAAGCGAAGTCGATATTACTGACCACTCCAGTGGTCACGACACTCTGCTCGACCGGAGTCGCAAAGCCAGAAATGGCCTCCACCTCGACAAAAGACGAATCGCCTGTGTATATAGCGCCGATGTTCATCTCATAAAATCCGCTGTCATTGGTCAAGGCGGCATAGAAGGCTTCTTCTGTCTCTGGCTCGGCGAAAACCCATACGTTCGCTAGAACTGCATTGTCAGGCGCAGGATGTCCGGGAACTGTAATCTGACCCTTGATCTTGTTTGGGGGAGAAGTCATTACTGAATTTACAAGAACTCGCGTCGTCGTAGTGTTGTCAGACGAATTTTCGGCTCTAAAGATGTACGGACCCGGATGCAGGCTGACAACGAAGGCAGGTGTCTGTACGAGGCCGTCCGGAATCGGGTTGATGTCGCCTTCGTCAAACGTAACTCCATCAGTTATCTTGAATACATCAAGTAGAACGTCTGTCGACGGATCGACAACCGAATTAGAATTTACGTCATACCAGATTTCAAAAAAAATGGTCGTTCCGATATCGCAGTTGGCTCCCCATGATAATGCGTCGCCCTGGGTCAGCGCTGGCGATGTTGTGTCGCCGTTTACTGAAAAGAAGATGTAGTCGGTTACAGCGTGCGTCGGCGAACCAAGCAAAAAGTAGCCAGCCAAAAGCGCTCCTATAAACATCTTTACACAATTTCTTGGAAAGGTGTTACTACTTGATTCTCTTATTTTTCTTTCGGCGTCGGTTCTGTTACTGATTGTATTAGCATAATTCACGTGCGAACTCTCCTCTCTTTTTAACTAAATCGTGACATTTGCAGATAGAAATCAACAAATACTTTTCTTGTGGTCCTGACCTGCCCCCAAATTCCGATCCAGTTCGAGAGTTAGTATCTTGACTCGCTAAATGAGGAGGGTAATTATCAGTAGGAGGCGATATTCAATAAGGCTTAAGGGGCCAAGGTGGGTTTCGATACTGAATATATACCCCTACGTGTAAGCTATTGATTGACTTGCGGATACGAGAAAAGCTGGGAGACAGGGATTCGAACCCCGATTCCATGGTCCAGAGCCATGTGTCCTGCCATTGGACGATCTCCCAATATATGCGCCGACCAACGTGTTAGGTGGCCGGGCCAAAAATAGGCATTTCCCGCCCACTGTCAATTGTGGGCCAGAGTGGGGGCCAGAATGCCATTTTTCTGGGTCGCGCGGGCATCATAAGATTAAATTCTCACTCCAGAAAACAAGCGCCGCGCCGCTGATCTCAAGATCAACCCTGTCCCCCGTGGCCCGGTTACGCAAACTGCGAGAGGAGCCCCGCTCCACTCGTAAATCATCGGCAGGATATTGCGCTCCTTCAACGCCTAGGGTGATGTATTGATCCAGAGGAATGATCGAAACAAAATCGCCTGCGCGAGTGGTTATTTTAATCTTTTGATCCAGTATATACCAAATACGCTCATGCGCTCCAGCGGCGAAACATTCGATCATCGCCCCTGCCTCGCTCGCTATCCTCTCTGCGAGAGGCAGTAGCATCAAATTGCCAATCAGATGATCAGTCTCTGATTGGCCACCGTAACCCAGAATGAGCAGCCTCTCGGCGCCGCGCTCAATGGCCAATTTTACGGCAAGCTCTCCGTCGGATTCGTTTTTCGTCTTATCATGCCGGATTATTTCGGACTTGTCTTTGAAACGCTCCGGCGAGTCGGGGGCTGAGTCAAAATCCCCCAAAAGTATGTCGGGCGCTAGCCTGAGTCTCTCGAAAATGCGCGCTCCGCCATCCACGGCAATTGTCACACAATTCTCAATAATATCCCGGTGGGAGCTGTCCTCTTCGGAAGAATATTCGCCGTTGAGAAAGAGAGCGAAGGTCTTATCACTGGGAGACAGACGCGCTCGTGGGTTTGCAATATAGTCCGCCATACTCGCAAATTAGCGCAATGATAATGCTATACGCAAATAAAGCCGCGCGCCTGGAGGGGGTCTTGACAGATTCCATCAGCAGGTCAATCTTTCGTCGTAGAGAGTCCAACGAAGATATCAATTATGACAACCCTCGCTCAATTCAAGAATTCACTCGAACAGATCTTCGACAAGGATTCCAAGCTCAACAATTTTTCGTTGGAAGAAATTCTGGCGCCAGTTCCCCTCATAGATAAACTCGATCTGCCGGAAGGAACTCGGGTTTTGATTCGTTGCGACCTAGATGTTCCTCTTGGGGACGGGAAGGTGGCAGATTTATCGCGACTGAAATCTATTTCGCAGACGGTGATATTTGCGCGCGACAAGAATTTGATTCC
>JACZUZ010000345.1 GCA_022572905.1 Candidatus Zixiibacteriota bacterium
AGTCTGAGTTGTTGCATCTCGATTTGACTTTCGAGTAGCTCGACGGTTTCCTTCAAAACAGTATTGAGATCGAATTCTGTCGATCCTGTCGTCCGCGAGGATCTCGAAAACTTTAACAATCCCTGGACAATACGTTTACAACGTCTGGCCTGGGCTTCAATATCGCCAAGATAGCGCCTAAAAGACTCGATTTCGTCTAACGACAAATTATTTGGATTTTTGCCCCGGAGTTTTTCAAGCGCAAATTGAGAGTATCCAAGAATTCCAGCCAGCGGATTATTCAATTCGTGCGCTACTCCCGCTGCAAGCTGACCTATTGCCTTCATTTTCTCTGATTGGAATAACTGTTCCTGCGTTTCCGCTAAATCGCTGGTTCGTTCAATAATTTTCTGCTGCAAAGTTTCTTGATACTCCTCAACTTCACTTTTGTAGAGTTGTAGAGAATCAACCATTCGATCGAATGACTCCGCCAGAGCCCCAATCTCGTCGTTACGTCTGAAATCAAGCTTTCGTTCAAGATTGCCACGCGAGATTTCATTCGTGACCATCACTAACCGTTTAATCGGCTTGATTATAACCTTCACGAATAGAACAGTCACGGCAATCGCCAGAACGATTACAAAGAGAGTCAACAAACCGGCGGTCAATCGCGCACGTCTAATCACATCATTGACCCCCTCTTTGTTAACGCCGATTACAACTTCACCGATTATGATCCACTCTCCTTTGTCGAGCTTGGTCGAACCAGAATAGACCGCTCCCAGGCGCTCTCTATCAATATTGCTCTGCCAGGTCTTAATTGGGGCGAAAATGCTGATAATCTCATGGCCGCCGTGAACATGATCTTCTATTCGAATAGATATCGAACTTGGTGAAAGTTTACTTATTGGGTCAACTGAGTCTATGCTATTATCCAGAAAGGAAATCCGTTCGCCCGCATGATACAAGAGAATATTGTCATCCGAATAGACTCTTGCGAATACGATCTGAGTGTCAACAAGGACTCCATTAACAAGGCGGGCGATTTCTTCTTCGTCTTCCACCAATGTTGCGATTTCAGCGTGATTGGCCAAATTGCGCGCAGTCTGAACGGCGCGAGTGGTTAGCCCTTCCAAATAAACGGAGCCAATCTTTTGCGTAAGGTAGAACCCAACAGTCGCAGCGCTAAATATAATTCCGCCTGCAATAAGGACCACAAAACGACCGCGCAATCCAAGGAATAGTTTGAGTTTAGGCGCTTTCATCAGTGCGCCCCCTTGGCTATTGTGCGTAAATCCTCAGGGATATTCGCGGCTATGTGTTTGGCTGTTTTTCGGTTAAAGTGAAACCAGATAATGCCCGGTCGAGTAATAGGAATCGATCCAGGGTCTTCACCCTTCAAAACTCTGACGGTCAATTCGCCGGTTTGACGACCAACATCTTTGAAGTCCATATCCAACGCGAACAACGCTCCCGATTTCACAATCCGCGCGGAAAATCCCATAAAAGGCACATGTCCCTGTACGGTCTTGCGAATCATTAAACGTGTTGTAGTCGGCGAAAATACACTCGGATCGGCCAGAGACCAAATGCCTTCAACGCGGTTCAAGAGGCTATCAAACGCTTTGAGAGTCTGTTTCTGTCTGGAAATCGCATTCAGGCCAGTGGGAATTTCCAGAGCCACCAATTCAAGGCCGCAAGAATTGGCCGCGATTTTGGCATGGGGAATTATTTTGGCAGTCTTATCAGAATATATAATACCAAGCCGTTTTAGATTCGGATAGAGTCTCTTGAAATATTTGAACTGAATAAGCGGAAGAATATCAAGTGACGCTCCGGTGACATTACCACCCGGAAATTCCATCGAATTAATATGCTCGGATGAAAGAGGATGATATACTGCACAGAATATTACGGGAATATCTTTAATAAGTGAAGCGACAATCTCAGTAGTGCGTGATCCGATGGTAACTACCACGTCCGGACTTAACGAAAGGATCGAGTCGCAAAGAGCTCTGCCGGAACCAGAAAATGTTTTAAGTTCAATCAAATGAATCCGGATTTCAGAATTGTATTCTCGAATGGACTTACGAAACCCTTTCAAAGCCCTCTGGGTGGACTTTTCAGAGTCAGGTTGGACAACGACAATTTCACTATTGATTTGGGCGAAAACGCAATCTGGAGCTATTGCTATAGATACGAATAGAGACAGAGCTATAGTTGCGATGATACGAGAATGGCAAGCGAATCTCTTTAATGAGTAAACCATAGATATTATCTCAAAAACTCTTATCTCAAAAACTCTGTAAGCTAAAAGAACTCCGTGTCCCAAAAGTCTCTTCAAATTAAAGCGCGATTGCAATAGCAAAAATTGTCAAGGCGCAAGTCTAGCAACACCAGCGCTTATTTTATTTCAGACACACAACGGCGAATACGCCCTGTCGCAAGAAAAACGCGCATGGTCTTACCGGAGCGGAGATATGCTTTCTGGTATCGGTATCTTGTTGCAATACTGTAGGTGACAAGGACTTAAGAACGACAAAACCGTTTGCATCGGTCGTGGTCGACGCTCAACTAGAAACAGCTAATCACTATAAGCTCTTATCAATAATTTCTGTTGAAGATTAGAACATTCTGAATCTAACACGAAGTAATCTGAGACGCTCAATTAGAATAGTATTAACTAAAAATAATGATGTTGTGAAGAACGGAACTTCTTACATGCCTAGCGGATATCAAAAGTAGTGGAATCCTAACAAGAAGTTGAGCGGCGATGATGTTTCACCTTGAAACTTCCACTTAAAAAACTGAAACAATATTTATTTTGAATTATTAAATATTTGAGCGAAGAGCCGATAGATGCTTATAGTAGCTGATTCAAGTTTACGTCATCGTAACTCATGCGGCGCACCACCCGATGTTGCTTAAACACGGTGACTGAAAATTAGAAGCGCAACCAAAAGGCGAAACACACCGACTCCGCGCTGGATTGGCGAAAGAAAAATAAAGAAATAGAATTGCCGATAAAAATAGTAATGTATTGCAAGATTATCATGACGAAAAACGCACGGCGCTCATTGGCGATGGCGATCATGTTGTCGCTTGTATGGTTGACAGATGTGTCAGCGACTACGACAGGCAAGATCGCCGGTCAAGTGTTGGATTCAGAGACCGCGAATCCGGTAGTCGGCGCTACTGTAACGGTTATGGGAG
>JACZUZ010000346.1 GCA_022572905.1 Candidatus Zixiibacteriota bacterium
GTGCTGACAGTTGCGGCAATATTTGCGTTGATTCGTTTGTAATAGAATTTGACATAAACGCTCCGCCGGTATGTGTCCTTCCCGCGGATACGATCATTTATCAATGCCTGCCCGCGAAGATATCGCTGCCGGTTTCTGCTACTGACGAGGACGGGAATCTTGTCAAATGCGAAATAATCTCTGGCCCCGGGAATCTTTCCGGTGGCGCGTGGGAGTATAACACATTCAGAGACGAAACTTTCGAGGTAACAATTCGCTGTGTGGATCAATGCGGCGACACATGCGTTGGATCGTTCGAAGTTAAAGTGGATATCAACCAGCCCCCGATTCTTACCTGCCCCCCAGACACAACCATGCCCTGGGTAAGTATCCTGCAAATTGACGTTTCTGTGTTCGATAATGACCTTTCCTCTAATCCAAACGAAATTATCACATACATGCTTGGCCCGTCCTCTCCAGGTTTTGCGACGATCGATCAAAACGGTCGTATTACGCTTACTCCTCAGGGAGGCGATGTGTGTGATCACGTAATTGAGGTTCTTGTCACTGACATATGCGGCGTTGCGGATACTTGCGAAATTAATATATGTGTGACAAATGAACGACCCGTAGCAATTTGCGACACGTCCTCAAACAGAATTTGTTGGGGTCAAACCGCAACCGGAATTATTTCCGGTAACGATCCTGACAGCGGCCCGCTATCGCTGCAATATTCAGTTGCGAGCTTCGATGGTCCGGGAACAGTTGATATTGATCCGCAAACCGGAGAGTATACTTGGATTACAACTGAAGACCCTGCTTATATATCTTCCGTCTCGGGATGGACGCTTTGTGTCAAGGTTAGTGACAATGCGAATCTGTGTGACCCTTGCAGTCCGGAAAACGCTGATACGTGTTGTGTGAGTATCCTCGTTGTCCCGACCTATAGAGTATGCATCGAAACAGCGGACGACGTTCTTGCGGCCGGACCTGTTGAAATAAGTATATCAATAGATAGTTCCTATGCAAATTATCCGATGGCAGGGTGGGACTTTCTCTTTAGATTCGACAATTCAGCTTTGTCGATTCTAGGAGCGTCACCTGGTGGATTCTTCACCGGAAACAATTGGGAGTATTTCACATATCGCTTCGGGGCGAATGGGAATTGCGGAACCGGTTGTCCGGGCAATGAGTTCAGGGTTGTGGCTTTCGCAGAGACTAATGACAAGTTCAACAATCCCAGCGGGTACACAAACCAATCCGCAGGTTCGAGCGAACTTTTTGTAATCCACTTCCTGGTAAGCGCCGACCATACCCTTAATTGTCAATTCATCCCGATAAGCTGGCTATGGTACGATTGCGGTGACAATGGGATTTCATCTGTAACCGGCGACTCTCTCTTTATCTCTCGTTTCATCTACACCGGGGACAATCAATATCCGTGGGCTGACAATGGCGCGGAATCTATTCATGACAACGACGCGCTCTTCCCAACCGGGGATGGCGCTCCGGGAATCTGCATGGTAGACACGGGCGACGGGAAACCGGACCCTCTGCGCAAAATCGATTTCAAGAATGGCGGAGTAATAATTATCTGCGATTCTTTAATTGACGCCCGTGGGGACATGAACTTAAATGGCCTGGCTAACGAAATCGCCGACGCGGTTGTTTTCACGAGTTACTTTATTAAAGGCATTTCCGCCTTTGACATAAGTCCGGACGGACAGACTGCGGCCAGCGACATCAATGCCGACGGCATAGTTCTCAGCGTAGCTGATCTTGTCCTGCTTATTCGCATAATCTCCGGCGACGCTCAGCCGATTCCGAAGCTTTCGCATTATTCTGAGACGGTCACAATCCAGGCTCAGGGCGATATTCTATCCGGCGATTATCCAATGGGCGCCGCGTTATTCATATTCGAAGGCGAAACCGAAGTCGGATTGATCCAGGATAGCCCGATGAGACTTGAAACCGGCATGCGCGATGGGAACACATACGCGCTTATTTTGCCTGATTTCGAGAGAGCGAAAGACGCTGTCATTGAAGTCGGACCGATTCTTTCTTCAAGCGGCGTGTTGCTCTCAGTAGAGGCGGCTGATTACAACGGCAGCGCTTTGAACATCGCGACAAAGATTATGCCGACAAGTTTTGTTGTGAGACAGAATTATCCAAATCCGTTTAACCCCAGCACAAAGATCAGCTTTGACGTGGCGGTTGCAACTAGTTGGAATATTACAATCTACAATATCACCGGCCAGAAGGTCGAGGAGTTCAATGGCTACTCAGAGCCAGGTACGGTTGAAGTTGTTTGGAACGCCGTCGGCTCTTCATCCGGTGTCTACCTCTATCGCGTAACTGCGGGAGCGCAAACGGCCACTCGCAAAATGGCGCTTTTGAAATGATTTGTTCGATTGATAACTATGCCTAAGGCATGAGCTAGATTCTGATACGAAAAGGGCCTCGTTGAAATACATTCGACGAGGCTCTTCTCCATTCAATTGCTATCCTTTGATAACCGCGAGTGGCCGCAAGCGAGCCACTTTTAGCGCTAACCCGGCGGAATGCACAACATCGACTACCTGCTCAACATCTTTATAGGCGTATGGCGCCTCTTCCGGGAGAGACTTGATCGACCGAGTATGAATTGAGATTCCCTTTTGCAATAGTTCCCGGTGAAGCTCTGGGCCGGTTATTCGTTTTCGGGCCCTGGTTCGAGACATTCTCCGTCCCGCTCCGTGGCAGGTGGAGCCGAAAGTTTCTTTCATTGCACCGTCTGCGCCAACGAGAACATAAGAGGCGGTCCCCATGCTACCGGGTATCAGAACCGGCTGCCCGCAGTCTCTATATAATAGTGGCGTCTCGGGATGTCCTGCGGGAAAGGCCCGGGTGGCGCCTTTGCGATGCACGCAGAGACGGGTCGCCTTTCCTTCCACCGGGTGGGTCTCGATCTTGGCGATGTTATGGGCCACGTCGTAGACCTGCCTCATTCCCAGATCCTTGGGGTCCCGCTGGAAGACTTGCTGGAAAGATTCCCGGGTCCAGTGGGCCAGGCACTGCCGGTTGGCCCAGGCGAAGTTGGCGGCGGCTCGCATGGCGCCTAAGTAAGCCTGGCCCTCAGGGGACTTTACCGGGACCGCCGCCAGTTGCCGGTCCGGGAGTTGGATGTCGTAACGGCCGGTGGCGGCTTCTATAATTTTAAGGGAGT
>JACZUZ010000347.1 GCA_022572905.1 Candidatus Zixiibacteriota bacterium
TGAAATTACTTCAAGAACAATTGAACTTTACAAAATGTCGGATTTTGTCAGGCCCAACGACCTGCGAGTGAATGTTCGCTTGGGTCGCATCTTATCTGATCAGGAGAAATATGAAGAAGGACTGCCTTATCTTAAGAAGTCTGTTGAGATTTCGCGTGAGAGCGATCCCGATAATGTTGGGGATTTGCTTTCCGAGGTCGCTTATTCATATTATAAAATGAACGATTTTGCCAACGCGGCGGCGGTCTTTAAGGAACGGGTCGAACTTCTTCCCCATGAAACCAAGGCCGCTGGATTACGCAATGTTATCGCCTGTTACCAGAGTCTCCAGGAAAATGACTCAGTGTTCAAGTATACCAATGAAGTTCTTATGATTGAGCCTGATGATGGGGAGTCGCTTGCATTAATTGGAGGAACCTGGTTCAACAAAGCCCAGGAAGTTAACTCATCAATCTCCGCCGCTAAAAAGGCTGATGACGCCGAGAGAGTCAAAACGCTGGAAGCCGAACGCACCCGAAATTATGACAGCGTGGTCTATTTTCTTGATAAAGCAGTGAAGGCGGATACAACCGACGCAAGTTCGTATGAGCGCCTTGCGATAGCATACGCTTTGCAGGGAGTCCCCGCGAAAGCCACATTTGCCTGGAAAAAACTAACCGAGCTCTCCCCGGAGGTGTCGCAAAACTGGGTAAACCTGGGTGATAATTATATTTCGCTCAAAGAATTCAAAAACTCAATCTTGCCCTATGAGAAATCTGTTGAGTTGGATAATACTAATGGTGCGGTCTGGCGAATTCTGGTTGATTTATATCAGACCAATGGAATGCCGGATAAAGCGAAAAAGGCAAGCGCCAGACTTGATGAACTCTCAAGCAAATGAGTTTGTCTTAATCGTTCTCTCCAGATTTTTGTTCGGGATCATATGATCCTTTGAGCTTTAGCGCGTCCGGGGCGTTATGACCGGGTGCGCGTTCTGCTTTTTAGAAATTGTTTAAATTCCTTAAGAGATAAGTCAGGCAATAATGTCATTAACTGAATCGATATGAAAAAATATATTCGCGTGGCGGTTTCTGGTCCGCTTCGGCGTAGCTTTACATATTTTTGCGACAAAGATATACTGTCCAAGCTCTCTCCCGGAGCGACCCTGACAGTTCCTTTCGGAAGAAAAGTCGTAGCAGGGTTCTATCTGGAGGAAACCACACGACCAAACTTCCCGACTAAAGAAATTCGCTCAACGCTTATTTGCGCTCCGTCCTTTGATCAAGAGCGATTCAAATTCTACAAATGGATCGCTGACTACTATTTCGCCAATCCCGCTGACGTTTTAAGTCTTGCGATTGAGCCGAGACTTCGAAAACGCGGCGCAAAGGTCTTTCTGGGCGAGAATGTATCCGAAGGTGATTTCTTTGCAGTTCCGGAGAGAATTCAAAAACGCCTTTCAGAGGGCAAGAGCCTTCGCCCCAATGATATTCGCGAAATAGATAATCTTCAAAAGGGCGGCGTGTTAGAGCTTCTCCGGAAAGGAGCGCTCGTTGAGAAATTCACTTTCAGTGAAACCAATTTTCGACAAATCACAGGCTATCAGATTCTTGACTCCGCCCGGTTAAGAGATTCGCTGGATAGAGCCGAGGCCAAACTAACATTGTCAGATAGCGCTGTTAGTCGCGAACGTCTTATAAAGTCGGGATTAAGTGTTTCTGCGATTAGAACTTTGGTTCGGAACGCCTCTCTCGAACCAGTATACGCAGACCCACTTTCGAATTTGCTGGAACGTTTTCGAGTTCGTGCGGGTTTGCGTGAACTGGCTTTAAATAGTCAACAGGACGCTGTTGTAAAAAGGATATGCGAGAGTTTCGAAAAGGGTTATGAAACATTCCTCTTGCATGGTATAACCGGCTCAGGCAAGACGCTTGTTTACTGCCACCTGGCCGAAAAGGCGCTTTCAAGAGGGAAGTCGGTTCTTATTCTGACTCCCGAGATTGTTCTGGCTGGAGAAACTCTGGGGTATATTCGCGGATACTTCAAAGAAGAAGTAGCGCTCTGGCATTCGGGATTAACGCAAACACAGCGCGCGGCGCTTTGGCAAAAAGTCTACAGCGGCGCTATTCGAATCGTTGTCGGAGCGCGTTCGGCGCTTTTCGCCCCTATTCAAAATCTTGGTCTAATAATTGTAGATGAAGAGCACGACGAATCTTACAAGCAGGACGATCCCGCGCCGCGTTTCAACGCGCGTGATTCATCTGTCATGCTCGGCCGAATTTCCAAAATTCCCGTTGTCCTTGGATCAGGCACTCCGTCTATCGAATCTTATTTCAACGCTTTGAGCGGTCGTTATACACTTTTGAAATTGACCGAACGTCCCGGAGGAGCTTCCGCACCGGAAATCAGATTGATCGACTTGAACAAAGACAAACCCGTTGATAACGAAAGTTTTCTTTCTGAAACGCTAAGAAACGAAGCTCAGAAACGACTCGACAAAGGTGAGCAGGTGATACTTTACTTGAACCGGCGCGGCTTTTCACCTCGGCTCCGATGTCGGGAATGCGGAGATACTCCCGCTTGCCCGGATTGTTCGGCTACGCTAACATATCACCTCAAAGGCAATCGACTCATCTGCCATTTCTGCGGCTACGCAATAGCGCGACCGGATAAATGCGAAGCATGTAAAAAGGGAGGAGATTTTATTTTCCTCGGGCATGGCTCCCAGCGCATCGAAGATAGTGTGACATCGGTCTTTGAGGGAGCGCGCCCTCTGCGTCTCGATTCGGACAGTTCCGCAAGCAAAAGAGTTGTCTGGCGCTCGCTAAATGATTTCGCAAACGAAAAGTATAATCTCCTGATCGGAACACAGATGATATCGAAGGGAATAGACTTTCCCAAAGTGACTCTAGTCGGAGCGATCATTGCGGATTTTGGTCTGGGAGTCACCGATTTTCGCGCCAATGAGAAAACATTTGCCAAGTTAACTCAGGTTGCCGGGCGTTGCGGTCGAGCGGAAAGAAAAGGACTTGCGCTGGCGCAAACGTTTGATCCGAATTCACGAGTAATGAGCGCTGTCGCTAAAGGCGATTATGAAAGTTTCTTTGAGGGAGAGCTTTTCGAGAGAAGACAAAAGAAGCGCCCGCCTTATCGATTGAAATTCCTTCCTTCTTGGTAAGATATAAAATACCAAACAGCTGCCA
>JACZUZ010000348.1 GCA_022572905.1 Candidatus Zixiibacteriota bacterium
AATTTTGGTCGCCGCATTCTTCATTTCCAGACGCACCAATCCTAAATTGACATCCGGCTCGGATGTCACAACCAGCAAACCAATGCCAACATTTGTTATAAATAGCTTGCCCTGGGACGCCTCTACTGTAATGTCAGTGAGCGGCACAGCGTTGAGCCGGTCGAGTGACTTCCGCACATTCGTGGAGATAGATGACGCCAGAGCGCCAACAATTTCCTCGTCAACAGATTCAGCAAGATCAGAGGCGATTACAATACCGTCCTCTCCAACAATCATTGACCCGGTAATTCCGGTCGTTTTGTTCAGTTCATTAAGCGCTTC
Source organism: Candidatus Zixiibacteriota bacterium (assembly GCA_022572905.1). Lineage (GTDB taxonomy): Bacteria > Zixibacteria > MSB-5A5 > GN15 > JACZUZ01 > JACZUZ01. Next base: position 322 of record JACZUZ010000348.1, read on the forward strand.
GTACATCGCTTTCCTCCGTATTCACAAACAGCTTATTATCATATCTATTAGAAACATATTTCTCTATCATCTCGCAGGCCTGATTTACTCGCAGTCCAAGCAAATCTTCTTCATGACGTTCGGCGACAATCAGCAGATCAAAATTGCCAATGCGACGGGCCACTATGCGAACATCCTCAAAATCCAGTTTAACTCCATCAAGAGCGCTCCTGCCGTGGCGAGAAAAAATATTTATGTTTTCCTCTATCAGACCCATAGTGAGCGGGGACCATGACCAACTGGTGAAACCCCGCCTCGTGAACGACGCCAATTCAAGGCCCTCTCTGTCTGTAACCGCCGCTATTAACACTGGCGCCATTTCTCCCAAATAGTTGACCGCACGCTCAAAACCGTTGGCGTTAATCCTGTCATGAAGAAGCGATTCCGTTCTGGGCTCCCCCTCTAACGCCGATAAATCCGTAGTCCGCTCGAAATCGACCCGAGGCGCCATGGTTGAAGGACTTTCGGCGCCGAGACCCTGAGCCATCTCCGGTGTCGGTCGACCGGGTTGCGAGCTGGTAAAATTGTTAACCGGGCTTACAGCGCCGGTGAGGTCGGGCCTTACGATAAAGTCTTGATCGCCTTCCAGCTTCTCGATGAGAGTTTTTACAACGCCGAGCATCACAAAAGGCGCTGCCAGAGAGTGCAACAAAACCGCAGGGAGGTAGGAAGTCAGGCCCATCGTCAAAGATTCATCCAGAGATAAGCCGCCCAATGCGAACACCATCAATCCGAAAACCGCTCCAAGCGCCAACCGATAGAGAAACGTTACAGCGGCTCCTACGAACGCAACTTGTAATCCCGATGAGGAGTTGAATGCGAAGACGACGGCCATATAATACAAAACCTCTGTTAAGAACAACGCTACGGCGCCAACGGTAAAAGTGATCCCGAGGTTTCCGGGGAAGAACAGAAGAGGCACCACGGCAGCCACAAGAGTGATAAACATCACCTGCCTGGTGTCGTTTGCGCTAACTGTAGATTTTCTTCTTCTGTTCACTTGTTAAATTACTCTCTTGAATTGACCTTATTTTTCATAGTCGGCCACAGCTCGACTTGCGATTCCTCGCATTCTGCTCTGATTGACTGAGCCATCCCCAAAAAAGACGAATACTTCGTCAACATGTTTGGTCAGATAGAGGTGCGCTCCCGCAGATCCAACCAGAACCGTAGACAGCTCTCCGAATCCGAGATCAGATAGACCGGATTGCAAGTTTTTGAGAATAGATTTGCTCATATCAATACAGGCTTTCTCGGACAATTCTCCAGTCCAATGAGATTGTGTCTTTTTATTCTTCGAATCCAGCAATGCCGCGCCTACAAAACCCTCTATCTCGGCGCCCTGCTTGAGAACTTCGATAGCGCTAAGTCGCTTTCTTTCAACCGGCGCCAGAGGCTCCCTAACTCTATTCGCAGAACCAAAAAATGTCGGATTTGGTGGGGGAACATTCTTGACGGCGATATTACCGATTGGACTAGCGACAATATTAGCATCCTGAAACTTGTTAATGTTTTTCCTAGTTGCAATTTCGTACATATCAATTACTTGCTGATTTGACGGATCCTTCTTAAGCATTTTGCTGAGCTGGCTCGCCGCTTCATCTCTCTTGCCCTGGTATATCAGAATCTCTGAACGGAGCAACGCTACAGCATGTGTGTTGGCTCCCGTCGCAGCGGCTTTCGTAACTTCCATTTCGGCCCAGTCATACATCCCCTTGTCCAGATTGATTTTGGCCATTACCACATGCGCCGAGCCGTAATCAGGATGCATTTTCAATCCCTTTTGACAAACCCGAAATGCTGAGTCCGGATCTCCTTTTTTGCGGTGCGCCTCGGCCAAAGCCGCGAAAATTTGCGAGCCCGGATTGGACTGCAGAATTTTCTGGCATTTCGCGATGCGTTCGACTATTTCGTCTCGAGATGATATGCGCATATCAATACCGTCTAAATGGAATTCGATGGATCAGACGGCTCTCGACCGTTCCCTGCCAACGAATATCTCAACAATGACCAAAGTCAAAGCCTTTCTTGATCTTGTCTCAATATCTACCTGAATTTTCCGTTACGCTCCAAGGGCCTTACGGGCCTCTCTCATCCCCAGAAACCAGAGGACCGCCATACAACCCAAAAGAAGTGAGGTCAACAATTCTGGAATCTCGACAAGTCCAAGAGTGTTCACCAGTCTCAGAACCTGAACCAGAATCAGCGCCCCAAAGCCAAAGAGAAACATTTGCCAACACTTAGCGAGAAGTCCGCCCCTGACCAAGCCATAGACCTTTAATCCGCCAAAAAACGCAATAATCGCTACCAGCAATGTTATTTCGTTAAACAGAGACGGCATGGTCAAAAGCACACCCATCTCAACCGCGCTCGCTTTTGCTGGGGCTAGCGCTACAATTAGCGTCGCCAGGGCTAAGCCCACTCTGTATGATCTTGTTTTCCTCATCATCAAACTCTTTGTCTTTTCATTAGACCGCATAATTCTTGACCACATCGCTATATTCCTCTCGCAACTCTTACCAATCTATCAGCGCGTTGAATTGCGCCGTAAAAATTCTCATCTATGCGAAATCTCTTTACCAGCTCGCGCCTCGATGCGAGCGGCGCTGATATTTCCTTCTTCACCCTATTCAAGGCGCCGCGATATATCCCAACTCCCATGAAACGAAATATCGCATCCAAATAGTCAACCAGAGATGTTTCAAGAGCCCCCATTAGCGTATGCAGACGAATGGGCTGAGGAATTTTAATTACGGCCGAATAAAATCTATTGTATGCGGTCGACATATCTGAAGCGGGGTCATAACCGG
>JACZUZ010000349.1 GCA_022572905.1 Candidatus Zixiibacteriota bacterium
AGCGCAAGGCGTGCTCAGTGACCTGCGCAGGCTAACTCAGTCAAGAACTGGCGCACGGCTGTTAGTTTGATCACGCTTCCAACGCTGGCTTCTGGCTGTCGGAGCGTTGGCAATAACCGCTATGGCCGTGATTGGTGTTCTGTATTGGCCGGACGACGGCGCCGACAAACCCGCAGTCGTGACGAGACTGGCCGTGCTCTATCTGACAAATCGCGGCTCTCCCGATGATGAATACCTCAGTTATGGTATCACTGAAGATTTGATAGTCGACTTGACTCACATCGGCGCTCTCGGAGTAGCGCCCATGCGTTCGATTTTAAAGTTTAAGGACTCCGACGAAGAGTTAATCGAGATCGCCAGGCGGCTGAATGTGAACCTGATTCTTGACGGATCGATTCGCAAGTCAGAGGGTATGATCCATGTCTCGGTTCAACTGATCAATGTGGCCGTCGGCGCGAATCTGTGGGCCTCTCGATGGGAGGAAGCACCGGAACATCTGCCAAAGATCAAAGAGGCGTTAGCGCAGGGGATCGGACGGGCGCTGGCGATTAATACCTCTGTGATGCAAGCGGCCCAGGTCGGAACACCGGAAGCGAAAAATTCTGAGGCCTACGACTTTTATCTTCGCGGCAAATATGCCTTTGAGTTGAAAACAGATTCGTCGGATGTAGAAGTGGCTCTCGGATTTTACCGCAAAGCGCTTGAACTTGAACCAACGCTTCTGGCGGCGAGAAGAGGAATTGCAAAAGCGCTAACGCATAAAGGTGAGTATGAACTGGCAAACAAAGAGTTGTTCTCTACGCTTTCAGACGCGCGAGAACGGAACCTGCTCCCTGACGAGGCCAAGACATTGCGATTGCTGGCCAGATCGCACCGTATACAATCTCGATATGACAAGGCACAAGAGTTCGCTAATCAGAGCCTGGAGATCTCAAAGCGCCTGGGAGATTTGGCCGGTGAAGCGCAAGCGCTTACGGAAATAATCAACGTGCTAAGTTCGCGTGGTTCGTATAACGAGGCAGTCGCGCTCTTCGACCGAGCGATTGAAATAAACGGTCTGCTCGATGATCAAGTTGCGCTGGCAAGGTCGCTAAACAGTATGGCACACATTTACAAGAACCAGGGCGACTATGATAAAGCCTTGAAGAATTATGATCATTCCCTGGAGATTTATACACAGCTCGGAAACCAGAGCGGAATAGCCACCGGACTCTATAACATCGCGAACATTTACAAAAGACAAGGCGACTATGAGGTAGCTCTGAATAATATTAATCAAGCAATCGAAATTCATAACCAGCTTGGAGATCAGTCTGGAATAGCCAATGGACTTGCGGCAATTGCTGGCATTTACGTCTTTCAGGGCGATTATAAGAATGCACTGAAGAATTTCAATCAAGCCCTGCAGATTTATACCCAGCTTGGAAACCAGAGCGGAGTAGCAGGTGGACTCAATAACATCGGGTACATTCACTTACTTGAAGGCGACAATGAGAATGCTCTGAAGTATTTTAATCAATCCCTGGAGATTTATACCCAGCTTGGAAAACTGAGTGGAATAGCCTTTATGCTAAACAAAATCGCGTATATGAATAACGATCAAGGTGATTATGAAAAAGCATTAGAGAAATACAACCAAGCCTTAGAGATATATTCCAAGCTTGGTGATCGACATGGAATAGCCACTGAGTTCAACAACATTGCGATCATTTACGCCGACCAGGGCGACTATGAAAAGGCACTGAACAATTACAACAAAGCTCTTGACATCAATACACAGCTTGGAGACCGGCGTGGAATAGCCATCGCGCTCAGCAACATCGCGAACATTAACAACATTCATGGCAACAATGAGAAGGCCTTAGAGAAATACAACCAGGCCCTGGAGATTTATACCCAAATCGGAAACCGGAGCGGAATATCCCACGCACTCAGTGGGCTGGGATTTATCTACAATGAACAGGGTGAATATCGCAAGAGCCTTAGGTATGCAGAAAAGAGTTCGGAAATTCTCCTTTCGCTTGGCGCCCCGCCTGACAGCGCGGAAGCGAGTTATATCATAGCAACAGCAATCATGCGCCTTGGAGAGTATGACAGAGCAATCTCCCTTCAGCGGGAGGCTCTCACTAAGTTTACAGAGATTGGTGATCCATATTCGGTGAGCTGGGCTCAGCAAGATCTGGGTTTGGCGTATTTCTATAAAGGCGAATATGATTTGGCTGCGGAACAGTGCTACGCAGCATTAAAGGGATTTGAGGAAATGGGTGCTAAGAACTCAATTGCCTTCAATTATCGCTGTCTGGGTGAGTATTTTTACATTCAAGGCTCCTTTGATTCATCCCACAAATACTTTGAGAAAGCCTTGGCAATAGCCAATGAAATCGGTGAAGTGAAAACCAGGCTACTGGCTTCGGGTTATCTGGCGGCGTTGACAGCGGGCGGAGGGAAATACGCTGATGGGGTCAAGCGGATGCGTAAGATTGTTGAAGAGGCGAATACTCTCGGCAATTCGGCAATCAAAGTGGTGGTACAGCGGTTACTTGGTCAGACCCTCGTGGAGAATGGCCCGGAGGAAATCGAACGCGACAAAGGCCGCGCAACCCTGAGTGAAGCGCTCTCCCTCGCCAGAGAGATGGAATCCGCGCACGAGATCAGATGGATAACTGAGATACTTGAGAGGAACCCATAACTGCAGGCAACGCGGCCAATCTCGTCTTTCGTATAGGACCCTTAGTCACTATAATATTACCTGGTCTGCTGCCCGAATTTTGTTCCATTTCGGATAAGAGTTTTACGCTAATGACTTATATTGGCAGTGTAAGATGTTCGAACAAAATTCTGTTTTGAAGGTTGAGAGATTGGTCGGATTTGGTGGGTCTTATCTTGCGTCGGAGAAATCTACTCGGAGAAATCTACTTTGAAACCCGGCTCAATTCTGGTGAAAATGACAGATCCTCTCGAATAAGTCTGACCCAACTCAAGCTTGTTCAAATCAGCCAAAGACCAGGCCGTTTTGTCTCGATTAAAGTTGGGCGTTTCCATCAAGAACCCTATGTCCCTTGCTCTTAAATATCCGACATGGTCGAATATTCCGTCTTTGCTCACAAAATTCAAAAGAGCGTCGTCAACGCGGCCATCCAGAGATCGAATGATAAATCTAT
>JACZUZ010000011.1 GCA_022572905.1 Candidatus Zixiibacteriota bacterium
CGCCTTTACAGCATGCCAGAGCCACGTCCAAAATATCAAATGGAATCTGTTCAACGGCGTTCCCGAGTATAGTGATTCGACATTTCCCGGTGATGATTTTTCAATAAATCTGGATATAGTTCAATTCCAGTTCAGCGCGGGACGCGAGTTTATCGAGGACAAACTTTCGCTGGGTCTGGGGATTTCTATTGTGCGTGGTGATTTGGACTATACGATGGTGACTCTTAGAGATAATCCTCTTGATCCAAGTCTGGTTAACACTCCTTTTTCTCTTATACCTGAGGCGACTTCCCAGGACGGTTTTGGATGGGGTGTTGGACTCAAGTTAGGCGCTTTGTGGAAGCCCAGCGAAAAACTGAGTATTGGCGCGGCGTTTTCTCCCAAATCCACTATCACAGTCAAAGGGGACGCGTTTTTCCAGATTAATCTTCCAAACGATCCGGCGACTCACCAAGCGAACGAATTCGATCTTCTGGCGGGACAGGATGAATTCTATTTTACCAATGGAACGGTGCTTCGCATCAACTCTGAGTTTGAAACGGAGATAGTCGTTCCTGCGTCAATATCCGGCGGTCTTGCCTTCAGAGCTTCAGACCGATTAACTATCACTCTGGACGGCGAATTTACTCTTTGGTCACAGTTTAAGGGTTTCGATTTCAGGTATACCAGTTTTGATACGATCAATGTGCCAGGAAACGCCCCCCCGCTTGTAACCGCATTGGCTCAAACAAGCAACTTGAGTGAACCTGTTGAATGGGGTGATGCGACTCGTGTGATGCTTGGCGTGGACTACGCCCTTAAGTCGTATGTTAATGTTCTGGGAGGACTGGCCTTTGATCAGTCCCCGACGTCGGTTAGATCGACCCGCCCGCAGTTTATAGACAATGGAGATAAGGTGATTACCAGCCTGGGTGTCGCGTTTCAATTAAGTCAATGGAATCTTAGCTGGATGTCGAACATAACTTTCCAGCCTGATCTTACAGTAAGTGAATTAACAGATATCGATGGTGACGGTCATTCGGATAATTTGCCGGGTGATATTTCCGGAGAGCGCTATGTCACGGCCGTCGAATTAGCTTATCGGTTCTAGGAGGAATTTCAGTTTGGTCACTCTTAAATCAAAATATTCTGTAGCCCGCGGAGTACTGGCCCTCTCGGCTTTAGCCTTGATCGCCGCTGTTTCCTGCGAAGAGCGAACATTGCCTCCTTTGTCTTCAAACCTGACTGAAGGATTCCAGTGGGTGCGTGTGCATGACTTTTCCGAAAATCGTTTCAGTCAATTTGGCGACGGAGGCAAGCCAAGTGATGTTACCACAATCGGAATGCGCTGGTACACTCCACCAGGTTATCAGGATAAGGGATTGGGACCGCCATATCCCACGCTTTATCTGTTGTCACCTTTTCGCGGGGATCAGTTTTTCTATTTTCAGCATGGTGTCAATCTGGTAATGGATAGATTAATAGCCGAGCGAAAGATTGATCCGATGATCGTCTGCTGCCTGAATTCATCAGCCAACAGGTTTGGTGGTTCTTTTTATGGAAACTATCTCACCAACGGTTACTACGAATTAATAAACACAACCGCGTTTGTTGATTTTACTAACTTCGAATTCAATACTTTGCCAGGATCAAGACTGAGAGCTATTTCCGGATACGAGATGGGCGGTTATGGAGCTTTTAGATGCGCTCTTACGTCTGACACGGCTTTCGGGGCGGTTTCCGCTATCGCGGCTCCGTTGTTCTTTACTGATCCGAATTTTGGATTCCCCAGCCTCTTTGATGGCGCAATCGCGGAGTGGGGTTCTTTCAATTTGATAGACACTTCGACGAATAGTCCTATTTCCGGATTTCTGATCGCGGCGGCGATAGGATTCACTCCGGAGGACACTGCCTATGTCTTTAGCTCGCCCGGAATAGTTAGCGAGATTCAAAAAATCTATGATAGCTCGGTTATTGATACATTCATCGACACCACTATCGACTCAACTATAGATACTTTTATAACTCCTCTCGACACATTATACGACGTTACGTTCGACACGACTATAGATACTCTTGTAGCTCCTCCAGACACATTAGTCGATACTATAGTTGACTCCGCGATAGTAATTCCTCCTGACACAATGATCGACACTACAATCGACTCGACGATTGATACTGCCTTGATTTACAATCCACCGACTGACCTGACTTTCCAGGCTTTTAAAGATCCGGATACGAAAGAAGATTTCGTCTTGAGAATATTCCTTCCTTTCGATTCCACCGGCGCTCCCTACTCTCTTATCTGGGACATCTGGAAGGGACATGACATCCGCAATAGAATTGATTCTGTCCGAGCAAACTCCCCTGAGATTCTGGATTCACTGGCTGGAAACGCGCTTGTGATGGCGACTCGTCAGCCAAAGTTCGGTTACTATCAGGGAATGTATATGCAGGACAGCGTGTTTGTGGATTATGTAAATTCGCTCGACCCGAATTACCGATTCCAATTCAGAGAATATTCCGGTCATGACGGTATCGGTGATTTTGACGGGGCGAGGTTCCTTTTCGATGTTCTGCCAACAATATTGAAATTTCATTCGGACAAGTTCCGTCAGTACCTTGATCCTGATCTGGAATACAGAATTCCCGACAGTGAGTATGTGGCTGAATTCTAAGAAATTCTCTATGAAATAAATTTAACTCCCAGGAAATAAGAGAGGGATTAAGGATAACCTTAGTCCCTCTTTCTTTGTTCCGTTACTTATGTGGGCGAATTGATCCCAAGAATTACTCATATCCTAAATTATCGCCGCCAGTTTGATTTCTGGATTTGAGATGTTATCTGGATTGCATATATTCGTTCTTAGAAGAGCTGTGCGTTGCATAGAGATTAATGCTTCATGTTTCGGAGAGTTCAATTATTAGTTCAATTAATCAATGAGTGAAACCAAGTACGATATACTAGCGATCGGCGCCCATCCCGATGATGTCGAGGTAGGCGCAGGCGGAACGCTTATCAAGCTCGTTGCTCAGGGACACAGCGCCGCGCTCGCAATTTTGACCAAAGGAGAAATGGGAACCGGCGGCTCTGTTGAGATCCGCGAGGAAGAAACTCTCAAAGCGGCCGAGCTCATGGGGGTCGAAGTGGCTGGGTCGTTTGATTGGGGTGACACAAGCCTTGAAGACACATATGAACACAGAGTTGAGCTAGCCGGACTAATTCGCAAAATCAAACCAAAAATCATATTGTGTCCATATCCGATTCCAAGTCACGGGCGCCGACAATCACATCCGGATCATGTTGCCACGGGATTAATCGCTATCAACGCCGCGAATCTTTCGGCTTTAAAGAAGTTCGACAATGGAGAGCCACATCAGGTTGAGAGGATTTACAATTACTTCCTCCCGCCGGGAGTGTATCCCAGTTTCATCGTGGATATCTCTGATTATTTTGATCAATGGATTTCCGCTCTCGGAGCGCACAAGTCACAGTTTCTGAATCCCGAAAAAACCAAAGATTATCTTGGTTCGCTCAAGTCCATGGCGCGTTCGTTTGGAATTCAAGGAAGATGTGAATACGGACAGGGATTCTATTCCGGCGAGCCGCTGGTCATAGATGATCTGATGTCTTTGGTTTCGGCGGAGGTGACTGGTAGCGCATTTGTTTGAGCGATTCAGAGCGACAAGCTCTAATAACAATGTCTATTCCGTGCGTCGCGCCAGAACAAATATTGAAGACTCGGTTATGACAAGCTTGTCGCCAAACAATTGATTTAGCGCTTCAATAATATCCGCTCGCGCCTGAGTCTTTTCATCTGGCTCAAGATCATCCAGATAGTTCTCATTGACAATCGAATTGACTCGATTCAGATACTTTTCAGGACTGATCGGCTCTTCGGCGCTGAAACGAAATGAGCGTAAAATTTCAAAACCGTTTTCTCTTACAAAATTTGCCAGGTTTTGCTGGGTGAAAACTCTCGCTCCGGCCACACTAAAATCCGGGCCGCTAGGGATCCTGTCGTCATAATTATGAGCGATTGCAGTCAATGCGTCCGCGAATTCCTGATAAACAGTATCTGCCAGAGAGACCAGTCCGAATTTACCACCAGGCTTGAGCGTTCGGAAAACTTCTTTGAGGAATTTTTTTCGGTCACTCACCCATGGAAACGCGTTTGAAGAAATTATTACGTCAAATGTCTCATCGGGAAATGAGAGATTCAGGGCGTCTTCAACCATAAATTCGGCATTGGACACCCCCAATCGACGGGCGTTTTCACTGGCAAGAGCAACCATTGGCTCAGAAATATCGCCGCCCTTCAAATATCCTTTGGGAATCAATTTGGCCAACTCAAGAGACATAATTCCGGGTCCGGAACCGATATCCAGAACTTGCTCTGATCCACCGAGTTCGAGCAGGTGTATCATGGTCAGATACTGAGGATAACGATATGGGATTACATCCTTTGAGTATCTTTTCGCAACCTTATCAAAACTGGTAAGTTTCCTTTCACTCTTCATAATCTCTTCTCCGACAATTAGTTGCCCAAAAAAATCTCCGTACGACAGAATAAGAAGACTCTCACGAACTAGTCTGAGCAATTTTCAGGCCCGGGAATTGTCGTGCGGGGCAGAATCTTTCCTCTCAAAATGAGTTTTTTTGCCCAGGGCAACAGGCGGCAGGTGAGATATCGCGCTAGCTTGGCGACTCGCCGGGACAGCTCCTCTGGGACGTTACTGTTTGCTTTTTGCGAGATCCGCTCAAGGCCTTGAGAGCGAATCCCAGGTCGTCGATAAGATCGGCGGAGTTTTCTATGCCAATTGAAAGCCGCACAAGTCCGTCATCAATGCCGTATTTCAGTCTCGTCTCGCGAGGTATGGCGGCGTGGGTCATTGAGGCGGGATGATTAATCAACGACTCAACTCCGCCCAGCGATTCGGCCAGAGTGAACAATTTTGTGGACATGACTAGCGTTTTAACGCTATCGAAATCGTAGTCGACTTTGAAAGACACCATACCCCCGCCCGTTTTCATCTTGTTGGGCAGTGGGACTCCGTCGAGGCCGGGATAAAAAACTTCTTTAATCTCCGCATGCTTTTCCAGGTATCTGGCCACCGCCAGCGCATTCTCGGCCTGCCGATCTAGTCGAACGGCGAGAGTTTTGATTCCTCGCAAGATTAACCAGGAATCGAATGGCGCCAGCACAGCTCCGACGGCGTTTTGATAGAAGCGCAGACGCTCACCCAGCTTTTCATCTTTGGTAATCAGCGCTCCGCCCAGAGTGTCTGAGTGACCCGCCATATACTTTGTGAGTGAGTGAATTACCAAATCGGCGCCAAAATCAAGGGGTCGCTGGAGATAGGGAGTTGCGAATGTATTGTCAACCGCCAGAAGCGCCTCATTTTTTCGCGTGACATCAGCTATGGGAGCAATGTCATACAGTTTTAGCAGGGGATTGGTTGGAGTTTCTATCCAGACCAGCTTTGTCTTGTCTGTGATTGCATTCTCTACGTTCCTGGGATCGCGCGCATCGACATAGGTAATCTTGATATTAGTATTGGGCGAGTGAACCTGATCAAACTGACGCACCGATCCGCCGTAGAGATCATCCCCGGCGACAACATGGTCTCCCGCTTTGAGGAGATTAAAGACAGTGTTAGTCGCCGCAAGTCCGCTTGCGAAAGTTAGTCCGACTTTTCCGCCTTCCAGTTCGGCCAGGGCGCTTTCCAGAGCGCCGCGAGTCGGATTCGCGCTTCTGGTATAAACATATCCGGATTCATCGCCGGGAGCGGCAAGCTTAAAAGTCGCGGTCTGATAAATCGGAGTCGAAACGGCTCCGGTTTGCGGGTCGTGCGGATGTGATCTCACAACCTTCGTTTCAGGTCTGAACTCACGGGCGTTTTCGTCTTTTTGTGGCATGTCTAATTATTTAGTTTATTGGCTTTCGAGAGATTCGCTTAATTAAGAAACCCTTTTTCGCGCATCCAATCGTCATTATAGAGCTTACTTACATATTTCATGCCGCCATCGGGGAGGATTACAACCATAACGTCATCAGGCGATAGAGTCCTGGCGTGCTTCAACGCCACACACATTGCGGCGCCCGAGCTCCCGCCACAGAAAATACCCTCTCTGCGGGTCATAGCCAGGGCCATATCAAAACATTCTTGATCGTTGACCTGGTAAATCTTGTCAATAACTTTCATATCGATTGATTCACAAACCATGTCCTCGCCGATACCTTCAACTTGGTATGTGTCTGGCTCGATGACTGTGCCGTCCTTGTGGAATTGATAATAAATAGAGCCAACCGGGTCTGCCGCCACAATCTGAATATCGGGGTTTTGCTCTTTTAAGAAGCGAGCGATACCGCTGACAGTTCCGCCGGTGCCGATTCCGCCTACCAGACAGGTAATTTTTCCCCGGGTTTGCTTCCAGATTTCCGGGCCGGTGGTGTAGTAATGCGCGTCGATATTTTTTGTGTTCTGGTATTGCTCAAGGAAGTAGCTGTTAGGAGTTGATTCATGAATTTTTTTTGCGGCCTGATAATAATGTTCGGGTGAATCGGCGGGAGCGCTTACCGGATAAACTTTTACTTCGGCGCCAAACGCCCTCAGAACATCGATTTTTTCCTGAGACATTTTGTCGGGTATAGTAAGAATTACTTTATATCCGTGAGTCGCCGCATACATACCCACCGCAGCGCCGGTATTGCCGGATGTCGCTTCAATAATTGTTCCGCCCGGTTTTAGTTCCCCCTTCTTGACCGCGTCATTTAAGACCCAGACTGCCATACGGTCTTTAACCGACCCGGTCGGGTTAATGAACTCTATCTTAGCGAGAACCAGACAATCTACGCCTTCTTCCTTGTTCAGTTTATTAATTTTCACCAGTGGCGTGTTTCCAACCGTACTGGGAATATCTTTGAAATAATAATTTTCGTCGGACCGCTCTGCGGAGTCCGCGCCAACTGTCGTTGATGGTCTGTCCTTTTGTGTTGTATCGTTCATGCTTGGCCTCTTTTGGGCTCACTTTCGAATCTCATACGTACAATTTCAATATCTTCCACACCCCGATACTGTCAATCGGCAATTTTGCGCATGAGACTTAATCGAATCAGCGGAATCAAATAACCCAGGAGGCGCTTCCGCGCCCTCATGCCCTGGGAAAATTTAAGCGCGTATGTTAGGAATTCATCAAGATCAAACCTCTTCTCGAGATATCTTCTTGATCTTGTATTTGAGTTTCCCGGCTGGCACTTGAATTTCCACCGTATCGCCCACCGACTTGCCCAGCAGAGCCGCCCCAATCGGGGACTTCACGGATATGATATCATTGTCCACATCGGCTTCATCCGGCGGCGACAGAGTATATTCAATATCCTCTTTGCGCTTCATGTCGGTTATCAAAACCTTCGCGAAGAGATAGGCTTTGTCGGTCGGTATTTTGGAAATATCAATTGAAACAGTTCGCGAGAGTTTGTCCTCCAAATTGGCGATCTGTCTTTCGATATGCACCTGCTCTTCTTTGGCGGCGTGGTACTCAGCGTTTTCAGAAAGGTCGCCCTGTTGCATCGCTGTCGAAATTTCAGAGATGATTCTAGTACGCTCCTCCGACTTGAGGCGCAATAGCTCTTTCTCGAGTTTGATTCGTCCGTTTTTGGACAAATAAACCGGCTCGGAGCTCATATTCGATCTTTCTATTTTTCTTTCCATAACGGTCAGTTGACAAGCCGGATCGGGAGTTCCAAACGAATATAAATCCCCCCGAGCCCTTTTGTCCTTCTCTTTGCCAGACCCGTTCTGGCCGAACTTGCAATATAGGATTTCGGTGGATTGAGGCAACCTGTTTTGATCTCTCCTCCCCGAATTTCGAACTTCTCGTCCGCTCAGAATGAAGTTCTCGGCTGGTCAAAAAAACTTGGTCTTTATGGACTTGCCGACATTGATTGATAGTTATGGAAAGTACTGGTAACAAGAGCTTCGCCGAGAGTTCAGATTTGGAGATGGACGACGTCAAAGTGGGGAGCGCTCAGAGCGACCTGGCTTATCCTGAAACACGGGGAGTTTCCGGTCTGACTCTTCTGTCTCGATTCAGGCGCATGAATTCCGAGGAGCGCTCCTATTTGGGGCGGCGGATTGCCGTAATCATTCTGGGTGTGGCGCCTTTGACCCTGATCCTAAGCGGAGCTTTGTGGGTTAAGACATTGATTGGAGCGCAGGAAGGAGTGTCCTTCCGGGAGTTTGCGGGGCCGTTTTCAATTACCGCCCAAATCAGAACTCCAGATTTAGCGATACCCGGTCTACAACCACGCCTAACCGCGAATTCGGTTATCTCCGGAGAGGAGACTTCTATCGAGATTTTCCAAACACCGGTTTTTGACCATTCCGCAATGGGGCGCCTCTACGCCGAGTTCGTCACTTCCGAAATTGCATTTGTGATTTTTGATACGCTCTACGCTGTCACCACTAATGGTGGCCATAACTGGAAATTCGGAACATTTGTGGGTCAGGCGGAAGGTGAGCGTATTCCCGCTATCAAGATCGACGGAGTCCTGCTTGATCCCTGGGGCGCCGGATTACTCTTTCCGCAGGGTTCCACAGATCGCCAGTCAGCCTATGTGACTGACGACTACGGAGTAACCTGGAGCAAATCCGATCAATCAGACCAGCTACCGTAGATGATTCTTGAAATTTTGTTTGAAAACCAAGTTTCTAGAATTTGAGGAGAACATTTCCAGCCGAAAAGCCCGGTCCCAGCGCGGTTACCAGACCATATTCGCCCGGTTTCGATATGCCCCTTTTCAGGAACTCTTCGATCGTGTGCATAACCGAGCATGAAGAGCAATTTCCGTTTGATCTCATTACTTCCTTAGCGGCGTCCAGTTCATCATTGTTTAGCGACAGAGCTTCTTCATAGGCTCTGATAACTTTCGCCCCTCCGGGATGGATGAGGAAATGATCAATATCAGTGATTTGCAGATCCTCTTCGGCCAGAAAATCAGCAAGGCAATCAGCTATTTTTTCTCTAACGATTTGGGGGATTTTCCTCGAAAAAACCACTTGCATACCATTGGACTGGAAATTCCATCCCATAACGTCTTTTGAGCCGGGCCAGGTTGTCTCGCCCTGCGCTATGATTTCCGCTCCGGGAAATTCAGTTTCACCTCCCACTACCAGCGCGGCGGTAGCGCCATCACCAAATAACGCGGTCGCTATGAAATTACTTTTGGAAAAATCTCCGTGATTAAAAGTCAATCCACACAGTTCAACATTAATAATCAATGCAGTGCGCCCTGGGTATCCTCTGAGCAGATCCGCGCAATGCGCCAGAGCAAGCACTCCGCCGGCGCATCCGAGTCCCCAAATCGGGATTCTGCGAGTGTTAGCTTTCAAGCCCAATTCACCTATCAGGCGCGCGTCTATCGATGGTGTCGCCAGCCCGGTCGTCGAGACGAAAAGGATATGATCAATTTGTGATGGTTCAATGCCTGTTTTTTCGAAAAGCTTAATTGCGGCGAGTGTGGAGAGTTCAAGCGAATCCTGGATATATCGATTATTTCGCTCTTCAAAGGAGCGATTCTCACCGATCCAATCAAGCGGAGCGCTGAAATAGCGCTTCTCCACACCGGCATTGTCGAATACACTAAGCAATCTGTCGCAGGCGGGTATTTGATTCTTAAAGAAACTGTAAGCAAAATCTTTTACGTCCCGTTGGGCCACGGGATAGGGCGGCTTTTGTGAGACTACATCAACGAGTCGGGGATACTTTCTGGAGTTCATTCTATTTTCTACGTTTACGTTTGCAACTTATAACGCCACCACGCTCTTATAACACAAATAAACCAGACCTGTTTCTCGCCCCACAAAATAAATTGAGCTAATTAGATCAATTTGAATATGCGTTATTTACATGTACACCAAAATATCAGAACTTATATAAGAGAAAGAAAACGACAATCAGCCAGAGCGCTACACTGAGTATGATCGGTCTATCGGTCAACAAAACCTGAGTAGGTGATCCTCCCTGATTTTCATGGTGCACGAGATAAAGGTATCTGAATATACCATAGAGCACAAATGGGAATGTTATCCAGAGGTGGTCTGTGCCTAGCTTGAGCTGAACTTCAGGCGAGGTGACATAGAGGATATAAGTAACCGCAACGGCGGCGGTTACTACGCCGATCAACTGATCCAGGAGATATGGTGAATAGCTCTCGAGAGTAAATCTATGCGATCCGGCCTCGTCCTTTCCGAGGAGAGCGAGCTCATGGCGCCTTTTTCCGAAACCCAGAAAAAGAGCCAGAAGGAATGTCATGATAAAGAGGCCTGCGTCGAAATCGACATTAATCGCGAGAGCCCCGGCCCAGGCTCGCACGACAAAACCCACGGCAATGACCATAACATCGATTATCACCATCTGTTTGAAATAATATGTGTACCCGATATTGAGAATGACATAGCAGAGGGCCGCCAACCCGAATGACGCGCCCAGATATAAAGAGCCCCCCGCCCCCGCCAGTCCAATAATCAGGGCGGTCAAGAGGGCGATTTTGGGGGATATCTCACCCGCAGCCAGCGGACGAAAGCGCTTGGTGGGATGGGCTCGGTCATTTTCACGATCTTTCAGATCATTGATGATATAAACCAGAGACGATAGTAAACAGAATACGCCGAGAGCCAGAAAGGCTCTGCCAAGCGACGGCACGTGGGTAGCCATTCCTCCAAAAATCAGACCACCTAGCACGACACCGTTCTTGACCCAGTTATCCGGGCGCAGTAGACGAATTATCGCGGTAATTTTCATGTCGTATAGTCCTTCGATTCGGTACAAGATTTCAGGAAGCATGTACCGACCCGACATGGGCTATGATAAATTCCCGGCTCAGAAAATACCTAGACTAAAACCCAATGCGCAGGGAATCACAATGAGATCGACTTTCCAAGTTTTGTCCACAGCGCTATCTTCCGATAGTGGCCCGACGGGGTCCACGTTCTTGAAATATGCTACGAAATGCAAAGAGTTTAGTCACGATCTGAGATGAACGCAGGTCAGAATTCAACCCGATATTGTTTTAATCCCATATTGGAGCCACATTGAAGCTCGCCAAATGTTAGAGCGAAAAATATCCCAAGATGAATGAATTTCCAGATAAAGAGATAAGCCCTCAGTCCGATCAGCATGATTCGGAGCGAGACCAGGGTCAGGACCAAAGTCGAGGCCGAGGGCGGGGTCCCCGACGCGGAGCGCAGAGATCAACCTATCGCCAATCGTCGCGCGGTAGCAGGGGCGGAACTCAATACTCTCCCAGGCGACCCGGCGGGAAAATCATAGCGCGCAGAATAGTAGTTCTTGAGAATCCGAAAGCCGGATCATATAAAGAAAACTCCGTAACCAAGCTCATAGGGGGACTCGAAGCGAACGGATTTGAGGTTGAAAGATTGCGTCCGGATTCGGCTCATCAGCTAGCCGACGAGGCTGAAAGCAGGGTTCGCCGCAGACCTTATGCCCTGATTGCAGCGGGAGGCGACGGAACCGCTAATCTGGTTTCGCGGGCGCTGATTTCTTCACACGTTAGACTGGGTATTCTGCCGCTGGGAAAGTTTAACAACATCTTTCGCTCGCTAATTGGCAAGCCATCAGTCGTCTCGGCTCTGGCCGCAATAAATGGCGGCGCCACGCGCAGAATAGATCATGGAGTTGTCGCGGGACAGCCATTTTTAGCATCAATTTCTTTGGGCTTAATTCCCCTTTTGACCGAAGAACTGACCAATCGATCCTCTCCGATAATGGGATTTGGCTGGTCGAGACTAGCTAACAGAGTTGCGGAGAATCTTGAGCGGCCTCGATTGGGAATAAAAGTGGATTCGTTTCGATTCGATATTGAACCTTTTCTGGTGAGTATCCACCTTATGCCGTATAGCATCGGATTGCCTTTCGCTCCCTCGGCTGTTCCCGATGACGGGAAATTCGAAGCGCTATTGGATATGAGCGCTAATGGCGATATCGTCGGGAAATTTGTGAGCGGAATCTACCGGCGAAAATATTTTTTTGAAGGAGAAGTCCGGCTTTTTCGGGGCGAACAAATTTCAATTGGCCCGGTAAAGGGACGCACACTTTATCTGGATGGAGAGCTAATTAAGATTCCCACTAATACTGTAGATGTTACATTGGTTTCGCGAAAAATAAATGTCTGCGTTCTGAAGTAAAGATGTCCCCGGTGAGTTCGTATTTGAGAATCAGAGATACATTACTGATGCTCGTTATTTTGATTGTCATAGCGCCAGTTGAAGTTTTCGCCTCTTTCAGGTTCGTTCATGAATTGCAGCTTGCGAAAACAGGTGAGAATAGCGGAAGTCTTTACTTTCGTCTCCCTTTGAAACAAAATGAAATTTTCGCCGCGTGGGTTGATGATTTAGCGCTGGTTGATTCGAGCGTCCCTGTAAGCTCTTCTGAAGATGAGTTGTCAGATGCGAGATCCCGCGGATGGACGGGTTCAGCGGAAAAAGGCCGCCCAATTCAGAATCCTACAGCCGCGCTATTTAAGTCAATGGCTGTGCCAGGTTGGGGGCAGGTTGGAAACAAGCAATTCATTAAGGCCGGATTTGTAATTGGCTTAGAGTCAT
>JACZUZ010000350.1:0-2051 GCA_022572905.1 Candidatus Zixiibacteriota bacterium
GCGCTAATTACCTCACACAAATGGTATCTCGAACACAAAGACGAACTCAAAACCGCCCGCCCGGGGGTGACTCATCGCGCAGGCTGAGACCAGGGCATATTGGGATTTTTCAAAAAATGGCTCTAGGGTGTCAGGGTGACACCTTTTTTTGCTCTGTCGAGACGCCGCGTGAATACGCAGTGAGAGTTATCTGACAACTATTAATTGTATAAGTGATCTCTCTAGCGCCAGAATGGCGCTTTTTTATTCACCGCCGGAGTAAGGTCCTCTAAATAGGCGCGCCTTCAAGCGTTTTTAGAATCTCGTCATGCAAGCGCCGTCTATAATGTATTCCGCCTTGATCAAAAGCCTGTGAGCACTCCCGGAAGTCATCGAATATGGCCATCGGCGCCCAGCGAGCCTCGCGGATTTCCTTTGTGTCGTGTGGCTCAATTTTTTCGGTGTCCGCGCGCGCAACAAATACATGCGTCACCCAATGCAATTTTCGCGTAGGTGATTCAAAAGACACATCAACCCTCAGTAAATATCGCAAAAGCGTAATTTCCAATCCGGTTTCCTCATACGCCTCGCGTTTCCCGCCAGACTCAAACGACTCGCCAATATTCAACCCTCCCGAAGGCGGGCGAAATAACTCCGCGGGATAGCCATGCTTATTCATCACAGCAATTTCTCCGACAGCGTTGAAAATCAAAAGGGTGATGTCGTGCTCACGGCCATTTTTTTGCGTTGAGCGAATGAAGTCCAGTTCGTTCTCGCGCAAAGGAGCGATCATAGATATTTCGCGCGGAGTTCCAAACGATTTTTCGGCATCAGCTATGATTTCTGATGATACATACATGGGCGCTTAATTAGCAATCGCAATGTAAAGGAAGAGAGCCTTATGGCGCTTTTTAGCGAAACAAAAGTAAAATTTCGGTTTGTTGAGGGGTCGTAGTCACAACCGGACCCTCTTCGGTCATCATAACATCAATTTCGGAGCGAAACCCCCAACCCTGCTCAAACGAATAGATTCCCGGTTCGATAGAAAAAATGTGCCCCGGTAAAAGCTGACGTTTGTCCTCGGTTTCGAGATTATCGATGTTGGGTCCGCTACCATGCGTTTGACCATCAATCGAATGTCCGGTGCGATGGGTAAATAATTCACCATACCCAGCCTCAGTAATCACAGCGCGCGCGGCGTCATCTGCGTCCGCGCCATAAATAGATTCACCGGCCTCATACTGCTCTTTTATCTTATCAAACGCCGCTTTCTGCGCCGCAAGAACAATATCAAATATCTCTGTGTATTTTCGCGGAATTGTTTCGTTGCCATCCCCGTTCGCATACGCCATCCAGCAAATATCGGCAACAACACCGTCGGGGCGATCAAGTTTTGCCCAGAGGTCAATCAAAATAAGCGAACCGTTCTTGATTTCATGCGACCCTTCCGGAGGCGGCTCATAATGCGGATTACCCGCCCAGCCGTCTATAGCCACAATCGGATAATGATCCGGAACCATTCCCTCTTCCTCAAAACGCTTCATAATAAACATAGCCACATCATACTCATTGACGAATTCTTTCGCTTTGAGCTTCTCGATAATGAAATCAAAAGCGTTGTCTTTGATATTGATCATTTTCCGGGCGGCTTCCATGTGCAGTTCTCTTCGGGCCGGTTCAAGCGCCGCCTGCAGCGCCCCGACAATATCAGCCGAGGAGACAACGTCATAACCAAACGAACGAATAAGCTCGACTGTGCCGGCGTCAACTATACCGATATACGGCAAACGCCCATTGGGCGAATATTCCATAGCAATCTTTGCGCCATCAGGCAAAGCCGCCCCGAGGGTTTCTTTGAGAGTCTTTTCGAGAATTTTGTAACTTGAGTATGCAATTTTCTTTCCGGGTAGATCAACAAACTTGTCTTCCTCTATCTTGTGTGTTATGGCGACAGGCTCGCCTTTCCCTGCTGGTATAAAATAAAATGACCTCCTCGTCACAACACCTGACAGTCCGAGAAATTTCACGGCTACAGTGTTGTATCCATGGAAATCATAAATCAACCATCCGTC
>JACZUZ010000350.1:2061-3147 GCA_022572905.1 Candidatus Zixiibacteriota bacterium
TCGTTGAACTTTGTCTGCGCTCAATGTTGTCGCGGCGAAAGCGGGGCTGGTAGATGTAATTGATGTTGTCATAAGCGCTATTAGGAATAAAATTCTTGAGAGGATAGTCTTTTTCGCTTTCATCTTCTATTTTCCTTCTAGTGAAACGGTTTCATTGTATAAAGATGGGATATATTGTGGGAGGTTGTCAAGGGCCGTACAGTTGACAATATTGGCAAAAAGGAAAGCCACGACAAAATGAATAAAAAAACAGTCACTTATTTGGGTTCGATCCAAGGCAAGGAATTTTTGAAGAAGATACAAAATGCTGAGCCGAGTAAAGATTACTTATATACGGGCAGACTCGAAAGCGCTTTAGATGATCTTCGAATGTGCGTTCACTTCTTAGATGTGATAGAAAATAACTACAAATGGAAATGGGTTGTTCATTCGCTTACGAATTCGTTATATCTGCTTTCATTACACATCATCAAACACAGATCACCTCTTAATGGAATTTCCGATAAAGCTCTCAAGAAATATTTGAAGGAAAAGGAGGATGGGAAACTCACGCGAGGTGAATTCTTTGATAAAGTATATCATCATCAATACAAACGGACGATTTCGTTTCCTCAGGCTACTGATGTTGTCGCTAAGGTAATTCCTATTTCTTGTAGTACTCTTGATCTTCCACAACAAATTATTAATGACGAAGAAATCAGATGCGCAAAATACCTACGTCAATTTTATCGCGATGAATTCGAGCACATGAAGATGGATGGACATAGTTTTCAAGTTTCGCATTTACCAAAGTATTGCATTCACGCTCTGTCATTCGTAAAAAAAATCGTGAAAAGTGACTCGTTCCTTATGTCTGCTTTCGATATTCGTGAAGACACGCTATCCGTAATCACATTACTTAGATCAAAGTTAGAAAAAGAAGAACGAAAATACTTGTAATTGACATTAGAATAAAATAGTCAGAGTCCCTTCGGGAACTCTGACTTACGAAGAATATAAATCAAAATTTCGAGTATTTTGCTCCCCTCGCCCTATTGGCGGGAGTAAGATCAAAAATTCAATTTCAAATCAACCCCAATTCGTTTT
>JACZUZ010000012.1 GCA_022572905.1 Candidatus Zixiibacteriota bacterium
AAGACGCGCAAGTGGTTGTTATAAAAGACCCTCGCACAGGACGCTACTTCAAATTGCGCGAGCCCGAGTTCTGGCTAATCAGTAAATTTGACGGAAAATCAGACACAAAATCTCTGGCCTCTCAATTCAATGATCGCTTCGGCCATGCCCTTAGCCCGGGAGCAATTGAGGAGTTCATTAAGAGGCTCGATGATCTCTACTTTCTTGAAACCGAACGCGCCGAATATGAGGTCTCCCGGTCGGTGCATCGAGCGTCATTCGGTACAGCCAGATCGCTGGCTTCGCGCATATTGTATGTCAAGTTGACTGCATTCGACCCAACTCGATTTCTCGACTGGGTGTTAGGTTGGTACCGCCCTTTGCATGGCAGAGCGCTCTTTGGATTGTCACTCCTGTTTGTGGTTTTTGGACTCGTCGTCTTTTGGGAAAATAAAGTACACTTTACCTATGGTTTCTGGGATATCTTCGCTCTTGGCACAGCCCCCACAATCATCATCTCATTCGCGGTGATCTTCACTCTCCATGAACTGGCGCATGCGCTAACATGCCGCCTGCATGGCGGCGAAGTTACCGATGTCGGTTTCCTTTTGCTCTATTTGCAACCATGTTTCTACACAAATCTCTCAGACGCCTGGCTTTTCAAAGAGAAGAAACACCGTCTGTCGGTTATCTGGGCCGGACCTTTGTGCCAGCTTATGACTCTCTCGTTTTTTGTTTTGGTCTGGCGCGTGACAGTTCCGGGGACCGTCATAAATGAGATTGCGCTCATCACCACTGTCATTTGCGCGGTGACTGTCCTGTTCAACTTCAATCCGCTAATCAAACTTGACGGCTATTTCCTGCTTTCAGACTGGCTGGAAATACCTAATCTGCGAACCAAATCCTTTGCGTATTTTGGCGCGATTCTCAAGTCTCGGCTTCTCGGAATTGAGTCCGAGGCTGATCCTGCAAGCGAAGTGGCGCCTCCAAATCGTCGCGAGAGAAAAATTTTCTTCTGGTATGCCTTCATGACATCACTATATACGGCGGTTTTTCTCTCGATTTTGATCTATATCGTCAGCGGCTGGCTGAGACCCACTCTGGGTGGTTGGGGGTTATTGTTGATAGCCGCGCTGATCCTGCTTATTTTGAGGCGTGGAATTTTATCCGCCGCTCGATACGTATCACGTCCGGTAGTAGCAATGAAGAAAATATTCGCATCCAAAACCAGAGCAATCACCTACTCAGGGGTGTTCATTGTTTCCTTTGTTATCTTTGTGGCCGCTCCATTTCCCGAGGGAGTTTCCGGCTCGGTAACAATCCACCCCCTTGATCAATTCATTATCAGCCTGGGGCAAGGAGGGCGATTGCGCACCGAGAGGCGCATCGGAGGATTGCGACCCGAGGTGTATTCGAGCTTCATTAATATGAGCTCTCTTGATCTTTCCGCTCTGGATTTCAAACTGAGAGTATCCGCTGGCGACGAGGTGGAAGTCGGCGACACGCTTGCGCTCTTGCGCTCCAACCAGGTCGCCGCCGCGATGGAGATGGCTATCTCAGCTCTCGCCACGCTCGAAGCGCGATTGAAACTCCTCCGAACGCCGCCGCGCCCGGAATCGCTTCAGGTATTGCGGGCGAATGTCAACGCCCTTAAATCTGAACTCACCAGGACTCAATTGGATTACAAACGTAAAGAAGAACTCAGCTCCAAGAAATTGATAGCCGGAAGCGAGCTCGAGAACTCCCGCTCGGCAGTGGAAGTTGCGGAGTCGCGGCTGAGTTCGGCCCAATCGCAAGTGCAGTTGAGTTCCGCTCCGCCCAAACCTGAGGAGGAAGATGTGATTCTGAGCCAAATCTCCGAGGCGGAGGCGAATATAGAATTTCTCAAATCCCAGATCGCCGCCCAGGTTATCAAAAGTCCTATCAAGGGGAGAGTAGTCGGATCGCGCAATCCGAACGAAGTGATCGCGGTCGTCGCTGATGGTCAGGTAGAGACGATGGTCAGAATCTCCGATGCGGACATCAGCCGCGTGCGTGTTGGCAGTTCCGTGATTATGAGGGTTCGCAGTTATCCGGGTGATGTTTTTGAAGGAGTCGTGGCCCGGATAGGCTCGGGCGACTCACAAAGTGAGGGTTCAAGCGATTTCCAGGTTGCGGTGATATTCCCAAATCCAGACCGCCAGCTCCGCGAAGGAATGAGCGGATATGCCAAAATCGACGCAGGAACCGGTACCTTACTTGGCAAAACCAGCCGCAAATTATCTTCTCTGATCAGAGTGGAATTTTGGTCTCTGTGGTGACTGAAATCATAACACATTGATAGACAATAACTTACGCCTCCACGTTTTGCCACATTTACCCTAAAACAGCGTTATTTCGTGTTGACAGACCGGAACATTGAGGTATATTCAGCGTAGCTGATAATGGGCTGGTTCAATGGATGTCCCAGCCAGGCTGAGGCATGAGAGCCTCCTGATTAAGATCTGGTATCGAACGGCAGTAACGTGGCCGGAAACAAACCAGAAGCAAGGAACGCAAAAGAAGGAGTTTTAGAACTCATACACACGGAACGTCAAAAGGAGGAAATGAGAAATGGATACATATACTCTTTCCATCGAACCGTTGGAAGACAAGATTGCTCCCGGCTTGAGCCAGGGCGGTCAATAAATCCGACAAAGGCGGATTGAATGCCGCCTGCGCTGACTTGAGATAGAATCTTGAGTTAAGCGGCTCTGAAAACTAGAAATTAGACTTTAGAGCATGAAACCGGCGAAGCCATTTGGCCTCGCCGGTTTTTTTGTGTTTGGAGGGAAGTTGGGTCGGTCTGGATTTAGTGATGAGAATTACTAAGCTAAAAATCGATTAACAGCTGGCTTCAATCTTCCAGGTACAAGTAGTTGTTCTTAGTAGTTTGATAGTCCTGTCTACTTCTTCCAAATTTTAAGAACTCTGAATAGTGGTGTTTCGCTGTCGCGGTATCATTCCTTCTAAGGGCAAGAACTACATACAGCATATGTCCAGCAGGTGAATTCTTGTTTTTCGAAAACAGAGAATCTGCTATTAGTAGGGCGGTGTCCAGATGGTTTTCATGGTAATAAGACATTCCCAATCCCTCCAAGACATATGGAAGGGAGGGATCAAGGTAGTGCGCTTCTCGAAACATTTCGATAGCTTCTTTGTATTTTCCCCAGGAAAAATAAAGTCGTCCTCCTTCGTCTCTTAATGGGGCGGAAACCGGCCTAAGTTTCAAAGCCCGTTTGAAGTAGTATTCAGAACTATCGAACATCCCAAACTGACGATATGAAATTCCCAGAACTCTTAAAAAGTCAGCCTTGTAAGGATTCTTATTGACGAGAAACTTTGATATTTGAAGAGCCTTCTTGTTCTCGCCGCTTTCTATGGCATTGTATGCGTCCTTCAAGAGGCTATACTCAGGATGCTTCTCTTTGAGTTCCTTCTTGACTTCCTCATACTTTGAATAATGTCGCTTATCGAGAAAGTAGTTCGCATAAATCACCCAACCAGTGCGATCCTTACTTCCGTAGTGTCTTAGCAAAGAATGGAAGCGATTTTCTGACGCTTCTACGTTCAAGTTTGCAGATATGAACACGCCACTTAATAGTCCGCAGAGAATAATGTAAGACCAGACTAGATTTGCGTTTATTAGTCGACTAATCTTATTCAAATGATAGCACATGAAAAGGAAAGGACATACTAGAGTAAACGACATCAGGTCCCAGTCTCGGCCCATGCCTATTCTTGGATCAATTACTAAAAGAAATAAAGTCGAACCGATCGAACAAACCCCTAGGAATTTCGCCACGTCGTCTCTAATAAGTTTCGCTCTACCTCGAAAAATCAGATAAACCAGAATCAGAGAACCCGGGAAAATCAACAACGCAAGATTGAGAATGTCGAGCAGGTGTTGAGTTCCGAATACAAAATACCCCGGTGATTCGGGTCGACCTTCCAGCAAAGGCAAGAAGATTACTTCTATTTCGAGAAAATTGTTGTAAGACCAAATTAAAAACCACGCGAATGCGCTCGCGAATGCTACGATAGCCACAACCCCAAATGACCTACTCCTTCGTCTCAGGTTGAAAAAGTCTAGTTTCTTAAGTGTCAGTAAGAGTACGCCTCCGATTAAATAGAGTCCTTGCAAATGCATTGACAGAGTTAAAATGAAAGAAAATATGCAAATCAGGAATCCCTTTCCTTCCTGTAGATATCGAATTGAGAGAGCAAGGAAAGTTGTCGCGGTCGCCCAAAACAACGGATATAGCTTAACATATCCCAGAAAGAGTAAAACTAAGCCTGATCCAAGAAACGAGCTGAGAATTATCAATCGAATCAGATTTGTCTTGAAGAGCTTCTTGATAATTAGAGTAAAGTTGTAGACAACTACAAAGCCGCACGTGACAGAAATCAATTGGAAGGCAGTTAGCGCAGTGTCTTTCGTGTAGCTTCCGAGAAGCCACTGAACACCCCTAACCAATGGAATCGAAAGTGGCTCGGTCCACTTCCTCATGAAAGTATCACCCCGGCCAAAGATACTGATCCAGCTATAACCATCACCAAGAAAGTGAGTCTCGGCTTTAAGGAGATAAAAAACCATAGTACATGTGACAGCCAATATAATTGGAGGCAAATAACGATTAGACCAGAGTACGGAGCCTATGGATTCAGAGAGCTTTCGTAGTTGTGCCGCCTCGTGTCGCATCGAAGCTAATGCTATAGCGATAATTGCCCCAAGAACAAAAATGTAGGCGAAAATAGATGGAAGAAACTGGAGATGATTGATTCCCCAAAGTGAGTTCGCATTAAACCAGTATAGGCTTCCCGCGAATCCTAAGATGATAACAACTGGAAGTAAAGCAGTGCGATTATGATAGTTCACATGAACTAGTTAAGGTGTCTGCAGATAGTTGTCAACAGAAGTTTTTGAAAACCCTAGCGCCGAAATCAAGCCTCACCGCTTAACAGTAAGTTTCAGTCTCAAGTGTTGGATGGATTCGTTAAGTCGTTTGACAAGCGGTTGAGTCAAAAATGGTCTGAGATATTCACGGCGGGGAAGTTCGCCGGAGATCTCCTTTACCTTTTGGAGCGCCCGCGCTAGATGTTTATAGCCTGCCTGGAACTCGCCAGCGTCGAGCAGGAGTTCTCCCATTACCGTTTCGAGTTTCCATAACTCGGATTTGTCGCCGTTGATCTCCGCCTGTCTTAATCCTGTTACGATATGACGCTTGGTCTCCGGTGAGTTTGGTTCAAGCGCAAGTGTCACTTCAGCGAGGATTCGAAAGAATCGCGGTCGTTCAATGTCCTCAAGCGAATTCTCGAAGAACTCAGTCGGCGCTCCCAGAAGTTTCACCGCGTCCTCCGGTCTGTCTTTTGAGAGCAGGCTTTCCGCCCAGGCTAATTTTACCAGGGCGATTTCGCGGTTGGATTTCAACTCCTCAGCGATTCGTAAAGCCTCCGAGAAGTCTTTGTCGCCCAAACTTGGACCAATAATTAAAGCTTGAATTTCGCCGCTCTTGTCGCCAATCTCACGCGCGGCGCTGAGAGCCTCGTGCGCGGATTCAGAAGCCAAATCAGGGCGGCAGACTTTGTTCAGGAAGTCTGTCTCCTGAAGCAATGCCAAAACCTGTAACGTTTTGTCTTGAAGTCTTCGCGATGTTTGCAGAGAATTGCGAATGAGTTTATCTGTTTTTTTCCATTGACCGGTGCGCTTAAAAACCGTAGCGATATTCAGATCAAAAATAGCCTTGTTGGCGTCGTCGCTGAGTTCTTCCGCAAGCGTTCGACCTTCCATACTTCGCACGAGCGATTCATGTAAACGTCCGGCAGTAAGTGCGCAAGCAACAAGATTGTCGAGATTGAACATCACCTCTTTGCGATTTCCCAACTCTCGATTCAGCTGGAGAGCTTCGTTCAGACAATCCAGCGCCAGGCTCGTTTCGCCTTGTTTGTGATAAGTATATCCTATGTTGTTTAGCGTGCGTGCAATTTCAATCTTGTCGTTTAGTTTGCGTTTCAGAGTCAACGCGATTTTGTACAGTCTCGTCGCCCGTTTCAAGTTTCCTGTGATCGCGAATACAGATCCGATATTGTTTATTGTCGACGCGGTATCGGCGATATCTCCGCGTTTCTTGTGAAGCGTCAAGGCTTTGCGATAGGTTATCAGCGCAGAGGAAAAGTCAGATACTATCCAGTGTATGTTTCCGATATTGTTTGTAACTCTCGCGAGTTCGGTTTGATTGTCCAACTCCTGATACAATTTGCTGGCCTGTTCGAGCGCTTTCAAACCGGAGTCAAAATCCTGCTTCATTTTATAAATATCGCCCAGGTCCTTGTAAGATTCGGCCAGAGTTGATTTTGGAATCTGATCATCGTCCAATGAAATAATTCTCAAATAACGAGCCTCGGCGCCAATCATGTCACCCACGCCTTTACGAATATCTCCGTCCCGGTGCAACAACTCGGCGAGTCGCAGAGTGTCTTGATTCTCTTCGGCCAGTTTCGTAGCGTTGGACAAAACAGGCAGCGCCTCGACTTCGCGTCCCTCGGGGGAAAGTTGATTGCAATACCGGATAATCAATTCTGTGGAACGATTGAGGACACTTGCCTTCAAATATAGATTTGCGCAAAGTTCCAAACCAGTGGAGTTCAACTCTGTTGTGTCGATTGACGCGGCGGTACGGAACGCGATTCGTTTGACAATCGCGTCTGAAACAACAGGCGCAACCAACTCAACTAAAGCAGAGTCGATTTCCGGACCGGGAAGAGTTTCTCTTTTAATAAATCTAATGCGGCGAAGATTCGCCAATCCTCCGACCACCGCCGCTCGAATTACATCTTTCTTAGAGCTAGTCGCAAGCGAGCGAAATCGGATGCGCTCGGCCTCAATCAGTTGTCTGGGCCATTCATAGGTTTCGAAATCACTACATCCGCGCAATTCACCGTTAATCCAATTGAGCGCACCAGATGCGAAATTCTTGGAAAGGATGAGCCTGACCTTTTGCAGGTTACCACCCGAGATTAGTTTGAGCCGCTCCGACTCCGGGAGGGCAAGTCCCGCAAGTTCGAGGAACGTATCCAGATCAATGCGCGGGTCACGTGGCGTCATCCGTTTCGGTTGAATGGCTTTTCGAAATGGAAATGTGGCTCCAATTTCTGCAAGACGCTCGCAAATGATAAATCCATTGGCTGGTCGCAGAATTGGCTCCTTGGCGATCAATTCGCGTATCAATTCCGAGAAAGATTTTGGAAAAGAGCTGACAACATCGGAAATCTCCGCCGGGTCATCCTCTCTGACGGCGGCGGCTATTCGGGCTGGATCACTTTCCTCGTTGATAAAAGGATGCTCACCTGTGGCAAGTTGGTATGCGATTACGCCCAGCGAAAAAATATCCGACAGATGAGACACCGCACGTGAGGTTGTTGTTTCCGGCGCAGAAAACCCGAGTGTGCCAACTCCTATCCGATTGTTTGCGGACTCACCGGTCAATTGGGCCATCGAGAAGTCTATCAGATGAGGGTAAAACAATCCGACGGTTTCAATGTCTTTGTCGGAAAGATTTTCGGGAAGGATGATATTATGGGGTTTGATATCGCCGTGAGTAACTCCTCGCAGTTTTAAGTAATACAATGTTATTGACAGGGAGGAGATCAAGTTCATAAGAGCCAGAGGAGACTCAATGCGTTTGATTTCATCCAGCGAAATTCCTGGCAGAAAAGGCAGTATTATACCCTTTCCGAAATCTTTTTCGTCGATAGGTTGTGGAGTGACAACTCCGGGGAAATCTAATTCAGACGTAATCTGAATTTCTCTCGTGATCAGATCAGAAAAATTCGCTTCGGGAGAGTGCGAATACTTAAACGCGTATTTACGCCGAGTGGTTTTCGATTCAATCAGAGCAACGCTGGCTGTTCCTCCCGAACCGAGATGACGAATATAGACGAAGTCATCGGGTAGATTCGCCGGGCGGGGCGCTCTCTCTTCATTCTGTTGGATTTTCTTCGGCACGGTTCAGAGGGATTGTCATGCGAAAAACACTTCCTTCGCCAAAGATCGATGTAGCGAGAAGTCTACCACCATGACGTTCCGCAATTTTTTTGCAATTTGCCAACCCCAGACCGTGACCCTTCTCTTTAGTTGTAAAGTGAGTATTGAATAACTTAGCCAATGTCTCTTCCGTCATACCGACGCCGTTGTCCGCTATCTCTATTATTACGGTTTCGTCTTCTTCGTTTAACTCAGCGCTAATTCGTATTCGTCTCTCAAGTCCGTGTTTTTCGCCGGGTTCGGATTCATTTAGCTGAGCCTCTTTTTCATCAAACGCATCGGCGGCGTTATTCAGGAGGTTGAGGAAAACCTGTTGAATCTGGCCGACATCCATTTTGAGATTTGGAATATTGCTTTGGATGCTGACCGTAAAGAGTACATTGTTGAATCGGGGTTGCACTTTTAGCGAGAATATCAAGTCTTCAATGAGATGCTTCAAATCGTAACTAATGAATTCGCTGTCAAGTTTGCTGAAGTCCATAAGTCCATCCGTAAAGCGTTTCATCTTTTGCACGCTGTCACAAATCTGGCGCGAATTGAAAGCGACTTTGTCGAATTTCTTGGAATCGAGATTGCGATTCAAAAGCTCAGCGTTATTCCCAATTATCGCGAGATAGTTATTTAGTTCGTGACCGATTGACGCCGCCATTTCTCCGCGCGCGACCAGCTTCTCAGAGAGTATGACATACTTCTCCATGACAACCTTCTCGGTAATATCCTCCATTGCAATGATTATTCCGTCTCCGCCAAGCGGCAATTTGGAGATAGGGGAGAGCTTTACAGAGAGGGCTTTCTCAATGTAACCGGTGTTATGGAAATACCGTGAGTTTTCATAGGGCTCTTTTGTCGTGAAAGCGATGTCAATCATCTGGCGCCATTTTAATATCTCTGATTCTTGAATCAGATCAAAAAACTTGGTTGGCTCAGCTGCTTCAGTCAACAGAGAAATTTCATCTTTATTCTTATCAAGAATCTCTGCAAATGCGTCGTTGATGGAGACGATTTGATAATTTGAATCAATTACCAGAATTCCTACTGGAGATTTGTTAATCACCTTTTCGGTAAACAATTTTAGATCAAGCAAATGCTCGTAGAGTGTAGCGTTGTGAACTGCGGATGCGGCCAATCCCGCCAGCACCTGGAAAATATATAAATCACTTCGCAGAAAATGTTTGGCTTGTTTGGAATTATCAAGGTAAATTACGCCAATCACATTTTGCTTGAGCTTCAATGGCACGCACATGATTGAACGCAGATGCAGCTCTTGGATAGAGGCCTGATCCGCATAGCGCTTGTCCGCCATTGCGTCTGAGGCGAAGACAGATTTCCCGCTCTCCGCAACATTGTTGGCAATAGAGTTTGAAATCTGAAAAATTTCGCTCTCGAGTTCTGAAGACTGGAGATTGTAAGCGGTCTTGTACTCAAGCTGGCCCGAGTCGTCAGTTAACATTATGAAACCTCGCTCTGCGCCCAGAAGTTCGATAGCGTTTTTCATTACTATGCGCAGAGTGTCTTCCAGCCCCATCGTCATGTTTATCGCCAGTGACGTTTCCAGAAGTTTCTCAAGATCAGCGCTTGAGGCTTTACTTTCGACAGATTCCTGAGCAATGCGGGGAGTTTCTTTGGCGATGTCCGTTAGAGCCGCTTCCATCTCGGCTACGATAGAGCCAGTTTCCGCGAGTGGATCACGCTCCTCTTCACCAATCGGATGCGACGGACCCGGCTTGGGTTTATTCGGTAAAGGCGCTGCCTTGGATAAACCTTTTGATATTTCTCGAGTCATCATTGCACTAATTTTTTTCTTCGCTAATCCAACGGGTTACTGCGAAACAAGAGAGTCACTTTAAAGATTCTCCCGGCCAACAAACTAAGAAGACCCAGGCAAAGAGGTCGGTAAGGCATCGTATCCTGAATCACATGAGTCATTGCCTTATCTATTTATGGTATCGGATAATACGCGAATCATCTTTAGAGAAAGGACATAACCGCGGGAATTGAAACTGTCAAGAAGCAGGAATCGAAATAACGGGGATAGAAGAGGAGGCGCTTTCTCAGCGGGTTAAGAGTCGTTGCCAGACCTTTTAATCGTCTAATCGCATCTTCGCGCTGTTCTAAAACTCAACAGAGAAACGCATATTGGGGTCGGAAATGTCTAATCGGCGTGCCAGATTGAAACGCAGGAATCCATCGATTGAAAGTCCTGCTCCAATCGAACTTTTGATTTGTTCGCTTTCGCCGAGCGTTCCTGATTGGGAAATCTCACCAAAGTCGTAGAATAACCATAGCTTCGCAAAGCCAAATCCCAGATGACTAAGTCTGGAATAGAAATCGAATGCAGCCGCCCAACTATTGGAACCTGAAAATTCTTTGTGTTCGAATCCCCTCTGCCAGCGATAACCGCCGAGAAAAAATTGTCGAAAACGTGGTAAGTCGCCGCCGGACGATGTAAGCCGGGTTCGCGCCTCCGCCCCGAAGCGCTTTCCGAGTCGCTTCTTGACACCAGCCTCCAGTGTAAATCGGTTGAAATCAAAATCGGATTTCCAGGATGGAATTGAAACTTCCATCATCGCATCCAGACGTAACTCTGTTTCGGGATCGAATTTCTTGTTTTTCGAATAAAAGGAGAACCCGAACTTGACTCCACTCATTTTGCTCCTATTTGCTTCCAAAGCGAGAGCCGCGTTCTCCGATACCGATAATCCCTGATAGTTTGCCGGGAATTTCTTTGAACCGCCAAAAAGCGACCAGAGTTCCGGGTTCGCGTTCAAAGAAACCACGCGCTCGGTATATGCGCCGACACTGAATTGGAAAGACGACTTCGCTCCTAATCGAATACCAATTTCCCCGCCCGACGCTTCGTAAAAGTTTTTGTAACCTTCAGTCGCCAATAGGGCGAAAACGGAATTCTGTGATTCCGACAACAAATACTTATCGTCCGACATTAGAGCCTTGTAAAAGGTCGCATAAAACCGCGGAGCAAGAGAGCCTGGAATCGAATGGGTGAAATCAAGGCGAACCCGATCCCGTTCCGAATTAGTCGCTATTCCAAACATCAGTTTAATTTCCGGGAGAAGAGAATCAGTGTCGCTAAACTTCCATCCAATTTGTGGCAAGGCGCCATCAACACGATTATAGGCGAAAGATATTCGAAAGTTTAGATTGTGACGCGACGTGTACCAGCGCTGCATCCGTCGCCTCGAGCGACGGTCAATATTAACGTTGGGATATACGACTCCGTAAATCTTCGCGCCTTCATCTACCTTGATTTCTCCACCAATAGAGATCGCGCTTCTGCGAACAATGCCGGTAGATTTTATTCTAACCAGACCGCCAAAACTTATTGCGCTTCGATTAACCTCTCCGTCAACAATTATATCACCGCCAAAGTTGATAACAGTTCCGCGCAGAAAACTATCGGCGTCAATGACAACATTATCAGTCAAAGCCAGACTATCGGCAGATTGTCTCAAACTCACCCCGAAGGTGGACAGTTTACCCCAAAATGTAATTTCAACGATATCACGTCCGGCAATTCGCCCATGCGGATAAATTGTATCGGTAATTTTCGCTATCCTGGAAAAGGGCGTTGTATGCCCGCTAATTTTTATGAAATCAGAGCCAAATGAAATATCAGATTCACCCGTGAGTAACTCATCAATACGGATCGACACTTCAGTTTGAGTCTTCTTTCCAAGCGAGTCAAATACAAGCGCGGAAAGCGTGTCGCCAGATACCTTTATAGTCAAAAGTTTCATAGCTCGCGGTTTTCGTTCATATCGCTTAAACTCTTTTACCGCCGGAGTCGCGTAGCTGATTTGCGCCACACTCAGAGAGACTAAGACACAGAAAAGCGCAAGTTGAAGAATTATTCGATGATATCTAAATAATGAACGAGTATACATTAGCATGGGATCAGTTGTTTCAGCGTCAGGAGGATTTCATTTTCAAGAGCTACAATTCTAACAGGGTCTTAAGTTCCGAGATCGCCTGGCGATGAGCTACAAACGCTATCTTCTCCGGTAAACTGTCAAGTGGAAAGAATTCAACTTCCGATGCGTCATCTCCGGCTTTCAGCTCTCCTCCAATAATTTTCGCTCTATAGAGCGCCAGAATCGCGTTCGTACGAGGATCATCATCACCGGAATAAAGACCAAGAAGACTTTCGACTTCAACTTCAAGCCCTGTTTCTTCAATAGTTTCTCGAAGAGCGGTTTTGATCGGCGATTCGTCCCATTCCATATACCCCGCCGGAAGACACCACCAACCAATTAGTGGCGGATGAGCTCTCTTGACCAGCAGAAGCCCGCGACTTTCGTGTACAATTACACCTGCGGCGGGGACGGGATTTTGATAGTATATAAACCGGCACGAACTATCCGGACAAACGACCCGCTCTTTGGAATCCATTACCGCTTTGACAAGCTTCTCGCTACAGCGCGGGCAAAATTTATAACCGTTATGATCGTTCTTCAAAGCTTGAAGCGCAATCGGATCAAATTTCGTACCCGCGGAGTCAATCCACTCGAGTGAGTTAATTTGTTCTT
>JACZUZ010000351.1 GCA_022572905.1 Candidatus Zixiibacteriota bacterium
TAGTCACCTCTTGAGGGCCATTGAGGGCGTTTCTGTTCGAGCCGCTCGTATCCTTTATCTGTAATCTCCCAGAAACACACATTTGTTTTTGCGCGCGATAAGCTGTGCTTTACAATTAAACTGTCTCTTATCGACGCAACTTCGGCCTCAAGAATTGATGCGCCACCAGTCACACGGGCAAGTCGCGCCGCCTCATGGCGAAAAAGAAAGGGAGGATTGTGTTCACATTGTCTTTGCATGATGCGCAAGGCATTCTGAATTTGCTTGGATACCTTTCGGACCCTGACGAATTCGGATGTCGGTTCCGGTTGCGCCTTTTCTCGAAGCTCCAACGGACGCTCAGATTCGTTTCCGAGAACCGCAGTAGGATTTCCACCTGTGGAGATTCCGCGCGGCTGCGCTAGTGTCTCATCCCCAAAGAGCGTCTGTCGTGATTTTTGGGAAAGTTCACGGATTTCATCTGCCGTTAAGTGTTCAGTCATTCTGGTGGCCTGTCGATTTGAACACTGAAGGGATGCGGATAGCGAATATCTTTCACAATCGCCGAGCCCGGCTGACCGATCGTTCTCATGAAATCACGCTGCGCCCGATTAAGACCAACCGCCGAGCCATAGGCCTCATAGTCAGCGCCGTGTCCGAAGCCCCCAACTCCGACTTTGATGGCAGTATTTGCGAAAATCTCATCTGCGAGATTCATTGACTGGCTGGCGAAAATCACACCAATTCCGAATGACCTGGCCATTTGGAAATAATCAAGAAGTAGCGCTGTTTTCTTGGTTCCCGTCCTGGGAAAAATCGGTGAGGCCTCATCAATTACAATAAGCCTCCTCAAACTGCGTGAATGAAGGTTGTTACAGATCCGGTATAGCAGCTCTTTAGCGAAGTTTACGGCTATGCAAAAATTCTGATGGGAAACAGACAATCCAACGAGACTCAGAGCCCAGCTGTGTTTGTTGAGAGCTTGCCAATTAGACCGCACTGTTGAACTGGAAGCGTTTCCAAGAATTGAAGATAGTGCGCGTAGTTGATAGCCGACTCTCAGCAGTGAGTCTCTTGTTGATCCCCGAGATTCTTCGGCCCTTGTTATGAGCCGAGAGGCAAAGTGTACAAGCGTCAGATTGTCATTGTCGCTGATTGCATTATGTAGTGTTTCTGTAATCAGTATCTGTCCGGCGATACGTGTTTCGAGTTGAGTCGCAATGATCTCTCCAAGAATATTCGACCAGATTCTAGCGCTAACACCATCTGGCGGTACGCATGTAAAATCCGGATAATCGTCCGGGAGTAGGTAAGGCAAGCCGTTGTCTAATGAAAATTTAACAAAATCCTGCTTGCGATCCTGAATTGTTATTTTTGTTTCTGGAAATTTAAGTAGCTGATTGATGATTGTTTTGATGATGGTCGTTTTTCCAGATCCGGTCCTGCCACCGAAAAAACAGTGTTCTGTGAGAGCCGCCGGGTGAATCCCCCAGCAGGTGTTAGAATGGCTCACCTTGCCCAGGCTGATAGGACCAGCGACGGAGTTCGGATGAGTAGGATTTGTTCTGCGAAATGGGTCAGGATGAAGAATGTCTTGTACATCCATCGAGCGGATTCGTCCTTCAACAAATTGTGCGCACTCGATGTCGTACGGATCTATTGACAGTTGTTCTATGGCTGATTTGATAAGGGGTTCTGAGATCAACCCGCGCTTTGCGCATTCCAGCCATAGGGCAGATGAATTAGCGCCTGTCCGGCGGTGGTTTCTATGGTCAGGGCTTGTCTTTCTGGAGTAAGTCATAGAGTTTACCGTATTCTTTCCACAAAGGGGTACAGTATCAGTTTCTTCAAGATTAAGACTCTTTTTCGTCTTGCCAAATATTTTGCGCATGCCGGGCAGACTGTCAAATCGTCCCATCTTTTTGCGCATTGACGACAAACCACTTGCGAGCCATGTTGACATAATATTATCATCTCTTTTGTCAGGAATTCCCCGCAGGTCTGACATTGAGCCACAATGTCACAAGGCTGATGCGCTACTATACCTTTCTGCGCTGAAGCTTCAATCTTTTGGTGTGAGGCAATATCGCCATTATCAAAGAACACAGAGTGATCATCATTTCGAAAAACTATTGATTTGTTTTCCCCTTGAATGTGCGTTTCTTGCCGTCGTATGCGCTGACGGGGATTACCGTTACTCATATTTCAATTTCTTCTTTGGGATTTCTCAGTTTCTTGAACGCTTTCTAATTCTAGCGCCATTTCGTTGGCGACAAACCATTTACACAGTTTCTACCGCTGAATATGTTTTTCTAGAAATTGAAATCGATCTAGAAATTGTTCATGCCGTCCAATGTTGTATAAACATATTCGGAAGTCCTAATTCTATCTGATTCTGACGTTACACCGGCTCCTTTAGCTACATCCGCGTTCCTATCACTATCTGATGACACGATTACTAACGTTCCATTCACGTATAGCGCCAACTCCGCCTGTTTGAGTTCCAACACCCCCAGCGCTACGAATCGCATAATAACAGCGACGATTTCGGGCCAAAGGGGCGCAGAGAAGGAGACTCTCAACACTCGATTTCTCTCGCACACCGCCTCGCCATCGCTATTTATCCAGATACCATCTTCACTGCGCTGGCTGACACCTAAGCCAATCGCACCAATAGCTTCAAACAGAGATGTCAATACCGGTTTGGAATCGACTTCCTTGCCGCTCCTATCACGGTTGGGAATAATGAATTCCACTGTGTTTCTATAGACTTCAATCATGAGCTTAATCTCTTGGAATGCGGCAATTCAAGCGAGTGCTTCTTGATGTGTCGCACACCGACAGGTTGCATCATCCCGTTGACCTTGATGGTCTCAGCCAGTGTATGAATCTCTTTAAGATTCATGCTCAGCCGGAGTTGGTAGCCGTCTTCTACAATGTCCAACGGGACCATTCTGAACTGTGATGTGATACTCTCATTCAAAACATGAATTTCCTGAGAATCTATGTTCTGACGGAACTGGTAGTCTTCGTCGATAAGTTCCAACTCAATCATTTCCCTGCGAACTCTTGGTTCTTGCGTGTCGTTGTTGTAAATCCTTGAATCAGTGACTGGGCGATCCTGCGCCGCATCAATTCCACATCCATTCATAGGATACCTTCTCTTG
>JACZUZ010000352.1 GCA_022572905.1 Candidatus Zixiibacteriota bacterium
TGGCTAATCGGAGCGGGGATAAGCGCGGTGAAACTTATCCCTATGATTATTTATCTAGTTAGCGTCGATTGGCCCGGAGCTCCGGGGGATGTTGTTCCTCTTAGCGCGCTTGGCGCGGCTTTTTTCAGCTTTGATCAAGGCCTCTTCTCTCATTCTGACTTGAACCTGGCAGGCGGGTGGCATGAATACGGCGCCTTTCTCTCTCCGGTCGCCTTGCTTCTCGCCGTGTGGTATCTCTTGCGTAGGTTTAAAGATTACTGGCGCTGGTTTGCGCTGGCGGTGTTTTTTCTGCTGTTGGGTCTGGGAGGATTCGCCGAATGGTCGCCCTGGAAATTATTAGGACATTTACCCGGATTTGGTCAGACTCGCGCAAGCGGTCGAGCTTTTCAGTTTGTTCTGTTGTCAGTGGGAATGCTGGCCGCTTTCGGTTTCGATTGTTTCATGAGCCAGATGGAAAAAGAAAATCTCAAAAGGCGCTCCCGGGCTGTCGCTATAACTGTAATCTTCGTATTTGTTGTAGGATTGAATCTCTGGCTGGCGCTGACACCCATTTCACAAAGCTTCACCCGCGAACCTCAGGCCCCCGAAGAATGGTCGGACGACTTTGCTCAAACAATCGGCCGCCCCGAGCGCTTGTACAACGCCGTGCTCGCGAATCGCGGGACTATTCTGGTTCCCTGGCTCTCGGCCTACCATGAAGGGCGCGGACTTATCACTCCTGAGCGAAAGGTGTTGAGCGAGTATGTTGTGCGCGGCGAAGT
The DNA here is from genome assembly GCA_022572905.1 of Candidatus Zixiibacteriota bacterium. Taxonomy (GTDB): domain Bacteria; phylum Zixibacteria; class MSB-5A5; order GN15; family JACZUZ01; genus JACZUZ01. Next base: position 762 of record JACZUZ010000352.1, read on the forward strand.
GGAAGTAAACTCGCGCCTGTATCGCGGCAATGAAATCGACTACCGTATTACTGTTTCAGTACCCGGCGAGATTGCACTGGGCATGGGCTATGATCCCGGCTGGAAACTAATAAGCCACCCTGAGCTGGATATCCGCGACGAGCAGGGGGTCATAGCGGCGCCATTTCAGGTTGGAGACACGGCATTATTGCTCGAATACCGAACACCCTGGTTCTGGACCTCAGCTCTTATAAGTCTTTTTAGTTTGATCGGGGTAATCTGGTTGGCGTCAAAATTACGTTGACGAATCTTTGGAAATACCCCCCCTCATTTTTCCCTCATCCAGTTCCCTTCAACAATGTATAATCTCCGTATCTAATGGGCTCGGAGATTCGATTCACGCCATGCTGGAGGGAAGACGATGACTGAAAAAGGCAAAAAAATAATGATCATGATGATTCTGGCCACTATCGTAGCTGTGGTTTTGTGGATGGATAGCGGAGATAAGCTCGATATTCCGCCGGAAGGGTTGATTCTCGGTATGAATCCGGTGGTTGGTTATGAGCCGCTTGCATCCAGTGCGCCGGGAGATACATTCCCGCGTGTGCGTTACGCTGATGACGCAATTTCGCTCAACGACCGCTGTCCGGTACGAAAATCAAAACTCAACAGGCGTCTGTCGGCGATTTATGTCAACGGAAGGCCGATCGGATTTTGCTGAACGCCTTGCATTAAGGTCTTCGTTGAAGACCCCGACAAATACCTGAAAGAGTTAGGACTTACCATACCCTGCGCGTTAGACGATGATCATGACGCTTTGCTAAGCGTCGCTTATCGCACCAAAGTGAATTACGAAATTTATTATTTCGCCAATGAACATCACAAGCGCCAGTTTGACTCTCAACCGCTCCGCTATTGTGGACTAGTAACCGACCCAATTAGTCACGAGCGCTTTTATCCGGGTGAAAAATCACCGCGCCTCTTGCACAGCAATCAGAACTACTATTTCACCGCGGATTCAAACCTGGCGGTTTTCCGGGCAATGCCCTCCAAATACGCGGCCCCGCAATATCAAATGGCGCCCGAGATGATGGATGCTGAAACTTAGGCGCCGAAATTTAATTGAAGAAGGGCGCGAATTATCGCGCCCTTCTCTTTTTCTTCCTTAAGTCTTCCTGCAATCAACAGCTACAAGCAAATCAAATTACCGGCGCTGGGTTAGGATGACACAGTATTGTCATCCAGCTATGACATCACAGACATTCCGGGTTCGCGGCCGAACATAACGGAAACGGGGCGCCTTCTTCGAAAGCGAATTTCACAATGTAAATCGCGTCTCCGATATTAACATCGCCGCCACCGTCTGCGTCCGCCTGACCACAGCAAGGCGGCGTCGGACTGCCTTCTTCAAAGGCGTACTTCACAATGAAGATAGCGTCACCAATGTTGACATCACCGCCATCATCGGCGTCACCGGCGATTCCGTTGGAACAACAGGTTCCGCCACCGCCAGCGCCCGGCCAGAATCCGCTGTTAACGCCAAAGTTAGTTGAAGTTCCAGGGCCAACGGCGGTCTGCGAGACAGTTCCGTTTACGCCGAAATTAGCAGACGTTCCGGCCGTACCGCCGTTCGAGAGTACTTGCCAATTAATCTCCTCGCCTGTGGCGGGTGATTTTGATGGCGTTTGTAACGGAGTCGCCGGTAGCTGTTTGATTTCCGTCGACTTTTCTGTCTTTGTAGTTGTTGTCTTCGAAGTTGCGGTCTTCGACGTTGCCGCGGTTTTGGATTTCGACTGTACTTTTTGCGTCACCACTGTTTTTTTCTTCGCATCACCGGACTTCTTGGTTCCAGCCGACACGAAAACACCGTCGGAAAAGGCAAAAACTAAAACTGCGCCAAGCGCGAGAATAAGACTATATTTTTTCATAATTCTTTACCTCCGATCTCATAGCTGGAGCGCTTTCCCTTAGTTTGATCCGCCGTCGGTAGCTTCGTTCTCGTTCTCTTCTCCCGCCGGCGGGACAGTCGTAACAGTTCCGTACGCCGTCGGGATAAATATCAGTGAAAGAGTTTTGTCATCTACAAAGTAAGTAGGATCCCCGGTCCCCCTGTCGGTGACTATATTAACCGTCTGATTCCCGGAGCCAACTGAGAAAATATGATTCACGGAAACGATCATACGAACAGTTCCCGTTGGATAGGTGGAAGGCCAGACAATATTCTTTTGATGGCCTGTCGGCTGCGTTGTCGATTGAGATAGCCACAGATTATATACACTTGATGCGCCGTTGACATGGCTGAATCCAAATTCCACACTTGCAATCGCCAGAACATATCCGGAAGTGGGACAATTTATAACTCTTGTAGAAATTATTGTGAAAGCGTCGCTGG
>JACZUZ010000353.1 GCA_022572905.1 Candidatus Zixiibacteriota bacterium
AAAATTTAAACCAGTCATTTCCCTGCCTAATTGCCCTTACGCTCAAAATTTATTTCAGCCATAGATTTGCGTCCGTATATTGGCTCCAATTCAGACCAGGACTCCTCGTTTGTGTTAGCAAATTCAAGTATAGCGCACTCCAACAAACTCTCCGCTGTCATTTTGGTTGCTGTGAGGTTCACTCGGTCGTTCGTCATGAGTTCGTTAAATGTGGGCGCTTCCGCCACTTTGGAATCAATCGCATAACAGGCGATTCGCTCTTCGCTTTTAACACTCTCCAATTCCTCTGTTAGTTCTTCAAGAGTATCAAATACTTTAATCGACCCCTTCGGCTTGAGTTTGTTTTTCACTTCCTGTAACTCATCCTTTCGCCAGAGATAAAAGGTCTTAGCGTTCACAGGTATCACAATTATATCATACACGCCGTTCATCCCGCAAGCGTTAATTCGCTCGAAATGTGAGACACCGACAAGGGCCAAACTGCGCGCCGTGGCCAGCCCTTTTGCATAGGCCAAACCCACCCGCAAGCCTGTGAAAGAACCCGGACCGGTTGAAACGGAGATTCCGGCTAAAATAGAGAAATCAAGGCCGCATTGCTTGAGACCCTGGCTGACAACGCTCGCGAGATCGCGACCCGCAAAGCGATTCTGGTTTTGACAGAGAACTGTTCGCTGATCGTTTTGCTTGATTGTCACAATCGGCGCTTTGCCGGATGTGTCTATTCCGAGATAAGCGCAGGTATCGTTTTTGATTTGTTCGCTCATTTTATACTGCGGGTTCGTTCATTGGAATAGCTCTTTGGGCTAGCTTATGCGACAATCGAATGTCTCTAATTACAATTCCTAATTAAGTACGATCCTGCATTAAGTGCGATACTGAATTGAGTAAGAGCCTGAACTAAGTAACGTACTGAATCAATTAAGGTTCTGAATAATTATAGTGCGATTATCGCCTTTTTCATTGATACTGACATCTATACGCTTTTCAGGAAGAATGCTCTCGAATTTCTCGGCCCACTCCACGAGTATGACTTCCGGGCGTTCCAGATATTCGTCCCACCCAATCTGGAACAATTCAATTGATTTATTTACCCGATAGAAATCAAAATGCAAAACGCCGGGGCTTCCCGGATACTCGTTAACGATAGTGAAAGTCGGCGAACTTACTATGTCGGGGTGGAGACCAATACCCGCAACAATACCTCTGCAAAGAACAGTTTTACCCATTCCCAGCTCTCCGTTCACCGCGATGAATGTCTTCACCAAGAGCGACCTCCCGACGCGCTTCCCCAGTTGGAATGTATCTTCCTCGCTTGGACATTCAACTACTTGATTTGCGGACAAGAGACTTATCTCCTCGGGCGCATCGTCGCTATCGGGACAATCATTTCCTCAATGGAAATCCCCCCGTGCTGAAATGAATTTTGAAACTGACGCACATACTCATTGTATTTGTTTGGGTAAACAAAATAGAAATCTTCACGCGCGATCAAATATGTCGTTGCCAGACTTGGTTTCGGAAGTCGATACTCCTCAGGTTTCTTTATCAATACTCCCTGCTTCTGATCACAGTTAAGATTGTCTCCCACTTTGTAGCGTAGTGTAGTTGATGTGTCACGTCTGCCATGAGCGAGCGCTCCGCGATTGCATAGTTTTGAGCCGTGGTCTGTCGTCACTATTACTGTGTATCCCTGCGCGGCGAAATCTTTTAGAATTTTGAACGCAGAACTGTGCGTGAACCAGGTTTTCATCAGATCGCGAAACGAGGATTCATCGGCAGCGATTTCTTTTAGGATCATGTTATTGGAGCGACCATGCGACATGATATCGAGAAAGTTTATAACTATCGTTACCGCATGCGATTGATAATAATCGGCGATTCTTTTTGAGAGGGCGTCGCATTCAGTGTTGTTGAATACTTTTGCGTAGCGCACTCCTCCTTGGGGACGAATTCCTCTGCTAGCAAGCGCTTCCTGGAAAAGCGACTCTTCGTGACGATTAAGCGAGCCCTCATCGCCTTTGGACCAGATATCCGGTCTCATTCGAAATATTTCGTCTGGATATACTCCCGCAAACATCGAATTGCGAGCATACGGGGTAGCGGTTGGCAGAATCGAATAATAATGATCGCGTTTGATTTCATAGTACTCAGATAGGAGAGGCTCTATAGCGAGCCATTGATCAAGGCGCATGCAGTCAATTACAAAGAACAGCGTTTTCTCGCCTTTTTTAAGCGGCTCAGCCAGATATCTATCGATTATGTCAGGAGATAATACCGGGCGCTCGTCTTCATTGGAATCGCTCCGCAACCATCCCGCATAATTTCTATCAATATACTTTGTAAACTCGTTATTCCATTCCGTTCTCGTTCCCTCATGGGTCTGCGCCAGTCCGATATCCGGATGTTCGTCGAGTTCAAGGTCCCATTCACTCAATATTCTCGCGGCCTCGTACCAATCCTCAGGTACAAGCGCTCCAAATAATTTTTGATTGAACTTGTTTATGTCGGTTATATAACGACGCGAAAGCGACTCGCCCCGAATTTTTCGTGTTTCCAGAATACGCTTAATTACCATCAAGACTTGCGATGGATTGGCCGGTTTTGTGAGATAGTCGTCAATTTTCTGTCCGATAGCTTGATCCATGAGGGACTCCTCCTCAGACTTCGTAACCATCACTACCGGTAAATGGGGACGTAATTCTTTTAGCTCTTCCAACGTGGTTAGTCCATCCTTGACTGGCATCATTTCATCAAGTAACACCAGATCGAAGTTTTGTTTCTCAACCAGAGCCAGCGCGTCATCCCCGGACACGCAACCGGTCAATTCGTAGCCCCTTTCCTGTAGAAACAGGAAATGAGGTTTGAGTGACTCTATTTCGTCGTCCACCCAGAGAATTCTGTTCTGCCGAGGACCGTTTTTGTTGGCCTTATTATGTTTTTCAGTAGGTGATTCCATATCAGGTTGTGGTAATTCCTTAAATATTTCTTCAAAAGAACTTAAATGTAATTTAATTTTGACATAAATTTGCTCAGCTGAAGTATGGCAATTCTTGAGTGACGATTAAGCGACCGATCAGCTCTTAGTGACAGGCAGTGTGAGCGTAAACAATGTGTCGCCCGGCGAACTAT
>JACZUZ010000354.1 GCA_022572905.1 Candidatus Zixiibacteriota bacterium
TGTTTATAGGACTTTTTGGGGCCGTGTATATGGCAGGGCAGCCGCTTGATGATCCCGAACAGATAATGCCTTTCCTAGCCAATCGTTTACTGCCGGGATGGCTGGCGGGAATTCTCATTTCCGGCGCTATAGCGGCGATGATGTCCACCGCCGACAGCCAGTTATTGGTGGCTACATCGGCTGTCTCCGAAGACGTTTATCATGGTTCAATAAATCCCAACGCAACCGATTCCCAGTTAGTCAAAATTTCTCGGGTGACAACACTGGTAATCGGCGCGGTCTCATTCGGTATCGCTTACTACGCCTTCAAAACCGGAGCGGATTTTGTTTTCAAAATTGTCGGCTTCGCCTGGTCGGGTCTCGGTTCGGCTTTCGGACCGGCTTTGCTTTTCTCGCTCTGGTGGAAGGGCACGACTCGTCAGGGAATTCTGGCGGGAATGTTAACTGGCTCAATAATTACAGTGGTCTGGCGCAATATTGATTATCTGAAGAACGACATAGCCGGTGTAGGGCTTTTTGAAATTGTGCCCGCCTTCATACTTTCATTTTTCGCTGTTTGGCTGGTGAGTCTGTGGACGCGGTCGGACAAAGCGTTGTCGACGAATGCGTAGAATCAGTTCAATGGCGGGAATGTCATCCGCCTGTCGCAAAGTAATCGCCTCGGGGAAAACACTCGCATTGGTTCCCACTATGGGTTATTTGCATGAAGGGCACTTATCGCTCGTGCGAATTGCGCAGAAAAAAGCCGATGTGGTGGTAGTCAGCATATTTGTGAATCCAACCCAGTTTGGACCCGGCGAGGATTTCGAAAGCTACCCTCAAAACACTCGCGCCGATCTGGCAGCCTTGCGCGAATTTGATATCGATTTTGTTTTCACTCCTGACCGCCGAGCCATCTATCCCGAGAATTTTCAAACCTATGTCAATGTAGCGCTGCTCACAAGAACGCTTGAGGGCAAAACCCGGCCCGATCATTTTCGCGGAGTAGCTACGATTGTAACCAAGCTTTTCAATATCTGCCGTCCAGATTTCGCCGTATTCGGTCAAAAAGATTATCAGCAGGCCGAGGTTTTGCGGAAAATGAGCGAAGACCTTGGCTATCCGATCAAAATTGTGATTGGTCCGACTTTGCGCGAAAGCGATGGTTTGGCCATGTCGAGCAGGAATTCCTATTTCACCCCATCTCAAAGGCGGGAGGCGGTTTGTCTTTACCGGGGCTTGCAAGCGGCCCGCAAAGAATTCCGAAGCGGTAATCGTTCAGCGTCCGAACTCAAGCGAATTGTCCGAACCAGGGCGCGGAAAATCTGCCGGGGGCGCGCGCTGGATTTCGATTATGTCGCCCTGACTGACCGTCACACTCTGACCCCTCTGAAAAAAGCCCAAAAAGGAGCAGTCCTTTCTGTCGCCGCGCGGGTTCATGGAGTGCGTTTGATTGACAATATAATCCTCTGACGCCCGCCTTGACTGATCCCAAAGCAAGCTGTGGGCCACCCCAACCCTGGCGTCGAATCCCGACAAACCCAGATATCATTTTCCTGCAGCATCTTCAAATGGCTTCTTCAAATGACATTGCCAGTTCGCGAGTTTTTCATATATTTGCATGCAGCCTCAAAGCGAGGCGGGTTTAGAGAAAGGCTTGTAAGATTATACTTGAAAATCAATACTTGAAAAACTAGAGATGATGATATCACTTTGTAAATCGAAAATTCACCGCGCCACGGTAACCGAAACGAATCTGGATTATGTCGGGTCTCTGACAATCGATCAAACGCTGATGCGTTTTGCCAACCTGCGCGAGTTTGAGCGAGTCACAGTCGCCAATATCACTAACGGCGAGCGCTTTGACACTTATGTCATCAAAGGCGGCGCCGACACAGGCGAGATGTGTGTCAATGGCGCCGCGGCGCACAAGGCTAGCGTTGGCGATCTCATTATTGTTTGCGCATATGGATTGTATTCGGAAAAAGAAGCCGAAGAATTCGCGCCGTCGATTGTCTTTGTAAATGCGAAAAACGCTCCCGTTGAAATCAAAAGCTCCGAGAGGGCCGGCGAAGTATATCCCGCCACCGCAACCTGAATTCGCTTACCAGCTCCGCCAAATTAAAATGAGGGGAAACGCCTGATGTCCGCCGGACCGCGCGCCGCTATAATTTTATCGGCCGGGCAGGGCAAACGGATGCGCTCTGATCTGGCTAAGGTTTTGCACAAAATTTCTGGCAGGACCTTGATTGAACGTTCGCTGGATACATTACGAAATCTCGGTTTGAGTAAGATTGTAATCATTGTCGGTCATCAGGGGCAGGCGGTAATTGACCATCTCCAGAAAAACTGCGCTGATCTTCCGCTCGAATTTTGCTGGCAGAAAGAGCTAATGGGCACAGGGCACGCCACAGCCAAGGCCGAAGATGTCCTGAAAGATTTTGATGGCTCCGTACTGGTGACATTCGGGGATGTCCCCATGCTGACCGAACGAACACTGACCAGACTGTTCGAGGCGCATGAGAATTCCCCTGCGGCCCTGACATGCCTGACGGCGAATGTATCAAAACCATTCGGATACGGGCGAATCATTAGAGATGGAAATACAGATCGGCTCCTGAGAATAGTCGAGGAAAAAGACGCCAGCGACGAAGAGCGAAAAATCGCTGAAATAAATGTCGGACCGCTCTGCGCCGACGCAGGAGGATTATTTCGATCTCTGAATAAAATCTCAGATGACAATACGCAAGGGGAATATTATTTGACAGACATCGTCGCCATTCAGAACTCGGAGGGGAAGATATGCCAGATTTGTCTGGCGGACAATGAGTTCGAGATTCAGGGAGTCAATTCTATCGAGCAATTAGAGGCGATAGAGCGAGAACTGGCCGGAGGCTCTTAGAGCCTCCTCGAGGCACGCAACGCCATGCAGGACAATGAAGTACGGCCGATATAAATTGGAGGAACCGAGAGCCGATGACGCTCATGTCCTCCTCAATGGATTCCGATAAATATCAATAGGGACTGTCAACAGTGAATAACGCGTCAACTGGTATTGTCTCCGCCCAAAGGCGCCCGATTTTGAGTTGACAGCTTGATGAAACCTAGTTAGATTTCAATTGTTATGATAGATATG
>JACZUZ010000013.1 GCA_022572905.1 Candidatus Zixiibacteriota bacterium
AGCCTAGCGACTTTTGATATCTGACACTTTCCATTAAGGACAGTTTCCTGGTTTCCCGGCTGATGGGCGCCAGCGTAGTTTAATCATTTGCACATTGATTCTAGAGCAATGAATAGCTTCACGTTAGTCAACTCCCGCCAGGCCCTAAGGCCGACTGGAGCTACACCGTGGGTGGTTCAAACAGTACGGGCGCTAACTGAAATTTCGAAGACCTCTGAAGATACTATGATTACATCTGTAGGAACGCTGCCGTATGAGTTGGCTCTTGTGCAGGCCCTAAAGCTGGGAATTCCGGTGAAAGTTTGTGTTACCTCATCAGCGCTGGAAAGAAACGCCGACACGTTGGATTCATTTCGTAACAAACTTGCGCGAGAATTTATGATAAACGGAGCGCCTCTGAAAGTGACCCTAATTCCTACAAGAGAATTGGATGAACGAGATTCCCAACGTCTGCGCGACGAATTTGTTTTGAAAAACTCAAATAAGATATTCCTGATTTCCATTCGCCCAGGGGGAACGCTCGAAGAAATACTAAATAAGAGCGAACAATTCATTCATCGTACTGACAAAACATTTTGGATTCCATATGATACTACAAGACAAAGAGTAAAGAAGTCCTACGACCCTGCTAAGATTGATCCTGTCACTCAGAAACTACTTGAAGGTCATCTGATTCACTGGACCAGAAGCTGCAACACTAACTGGCCAGGCGAGACCAGAAAATCCTATATCGATTCAATCGTCAAAAGTTCAGCCTTCTATCCTCGTGACGCCTACCGCACACTCAAGAGAATAATTGGGGAAAAAGTTATCAGAGGATCGAAGAGACACATGCCTGCGAAGCAAAGCGCCGTTTCATTTACTTCGGCGACTCTCTGCGAATCTGTTTCTTTAATGAAGTATCGTCAGCGTTACAGAGAAATGACATTCGAACCGTTCGGAATCGCGATTCCACAAAGAACTGCCGAAAGTCTGGGAGTTCGCCAGGTCAGGTATGTTCGCCGGTCAGAAGCAAAAAAAACCAAAGGTGACGAGCGTTTATTTGTTCAGACCTGTGACGGAGCAAGAAGCGACTGGCCGACTGAAAAAGAATGGAGAGCGTCCGGTGATTTTAATCTCAACGGAATCAAGGGAGATTGCATACTCCTGGCTGATTCTTCTGAATCCGCGAGAACTATTTCAGAGGGGACTGGCTTTCGCGCACAGTGTGTCTTTTCAGAAACATAAAGTGCACAGGAATCAAAGTTAATGGAGAGAATTTTTGATAATAATATTACTGGCGAACGTTTTCCAGAGATTCGAGATATCTTTCCGCCCAGGAACGCCGCGAATGATTGTCTTTGATAAAGGAGCGGTAGCCGCGTCCGAGCTCTTCGCCACGCTCTCTATTAGTGTGAAGTTCAAGAATCAATTCCGCCAGACGAGAAGGATTATCGGTGGGAAATATCATTGATCCTCCAGCTTCTTTCAAAAGCGCTATGGCTTCACCATCGGGACAACCCAGCAGAATTGGCTTGCCTGCCGCCATATACTCAAAAAGCTTAGTGGGCACCGCCAACTTAGCGACATCAACGTTTTTCAAACATTCCACAAGCGCGTTACCGGAACGCAGGAAAAATGGAATATCCTCCAGCGGCTGAAGGCCAACAAATGTTATATTAGTAAGATTATACTTACAGGCGAGATTTTCCAGTTCCTCTTTTTTCTGACCGTCACCTACAAAAACGAAATGTATATCCTCGCGGTCGGCCAGGATGCGCGCCGATTCGACGATTGTCTCAAGAGGGCGCACCCATCCAAGAGTGCCTGAATAAACCACGAGAAATTTTTCGCCCCAGCCAAACTTCTTTCTGATACCGTTTGAATGCGCATCGATAAAATCCGAACCAACGCCCGACTTTATCGTAACCAGTCTGTCCGCTGGTGTACCGACATCTTTGAGATAGCTGTTGATCCCATCTGTCACACAGACAATTCTATCCGCCTTACGATAGAGAAAAGTCATCAGCTTGCTCAATAGCCGGGTAAGAAATGATTCTTTCAGATTTCCAAACTGCACTCCGGACTCAGGTTGGAGATCGCGAATCTCAAGCACGAATTTGGCGCCCCGCAAGCGGCTTAAAATATATCCAACCAAAGCAGTTGTCACGGGGGGCGATGACGCGATAATCAAATCGTACTTGTCGCGCAGGCGAAAACTATTAATGACAGATGAAATGAGAAAAGTCACAAAACCGATCATTCGTTTAGTAGGCTGCGTATTTGAGGCTGGCAGGACATATGAACGCGCAACATCCAGACCGTCCAATTTTTCGCGTACAAAAAATCTACGCCGATACCGGTCCGGCAAAATTCCGTCGGGATAATTCGGCATGGCTGTCAGGATTGTCACTTTGTGTCCGCTCTCCTTGAAAATCTTGGCGAATTCAAAAAGTCGACGCACCGCGCCCCGCTCGGGAGGAAAGTATTGTGTTACAATCAATATTCTCATAGACACACCTGTATAAGCGCCAATTTACGCAGGGGCAATCGGAAAAGCAAGCGATATTAGTTTCTGGCCTAACCTATTGACATACAAGAGATTCAAGCTCAATATCCTTGCAGGAATCACAGTAATTCATTCCTGAGAATAGCGTCAGGGCATACGGTTTTTTGTGAAATATTTCACAAATAATCCGAATTCAGGAACGCAAAATAAAGAACTCGTTAGAGAAAGACCGATGTAATTTTAAAAAACGATTATTGAAAATCAAAACTGATTTCGACCCGGCGATTTTTTTTCCGCCCAACGCGAGTTGAGTTATCCGCCAGGAAATTGGTTTCGCCGCGCCCCATGGCTTTTATTCTTGCTTGGTCGACCCCCTTTCTGACCAGAAAATCGCGAACCCGGCGGGCTCTCTTTTCTGAAAGTAGTTTATTAACTTCGCTTGGACCTATGTCATCAGTGTATCCAATGACACGAAGAGTCACCGCGGGCGTCACCTGAAGTAATTTTGCAAGCTCTTTAAGCTTTTGGCTTGTTCTTGTATCTATTTCATAAGACCCCGGCTCATAATCGATATGAAGAATCATCGGCTGATGGAGTGGCGTCATGTCCGGGCAACCGTGTTGATCGACAACGATTCCCTCTCCAACGGACGGACAGTTGTCAAGGCCGTCCGGTACGCCATCGTTGTCCGAATCAACCGGGCAACCCCCAGCGTCTACCAGCGCTCCAACCGGACCATCCGGACAGCGATCCGCATAATCGGGGACACCGTCGAAATCTGTGTCAATTGGGCATCCGTGGATATCCACCGATCCTCCCGCCGTTGATGGCGTGTTCGGACAATCGTCCAAACCATCGTAGACTCCGTCGGCGTCTTCATCCAAAGGGCATCCCCTTGTATCAACCTCCGCGCCACGTGGAGTTAGTTTACAACGATCTCGATCATCGATGACCCCATCACCATCGGAATCTCGAGTTGATTCAGGAATAACACTAGCTCTCGAGCTTTCGGTGACGTTCCAGGATCGCTCCATTTTCCATTCATCCCGCTCTTCACCGCCTCCAAATGAGTAGCGCAAACGAGCGCCGATAGCGAAGAGAGATTGAGCGCGTCCTTCCTCCACTTCAGGTTTGAATTCTGCGCCAGCTCCTGTGTAGCGCGCTCCCCTGAAATCAACAATAGCACCAACATGATCTGTTAGCTTGAAATCCACGCCAATGCCCAGACCCAGGATTAGTTCTTCGGTCTTAAATGGAGTTGGATTATCGTTGATTCCAGTCGTTAGAATTACCTGTGATCCGGCGCCATCAAGCTTCTTCCAGCTATCAAACCCAATACCCGCTCTTACAAAGGGAGAGATGTTTCTTTCGGGATTAGTTATCCAATACCGAAATGAGAGCATTAGTCGGCGAGTTTGGAATGTTTCAACCCTGTTCTCACTTTTCGAACCGAATGAATATCTCGAGGTCTTGGTCGAATCGGTATAAACATTGCCTGACACAAACTCAATGAGACCGTCAATCCGTGGACCAAATTTGCGGCTGAATCCGATTTGAAATCCCGGTTGCAGTGGATATATATAGGATGCTCCACCAGACAGTTGTTGCAGAGTTATTCCAGCTTCCACAGAGAAATCATGCGCGCCAGCCTGAGACTCTGAGCCCTGGGAAATCAGAATGATCAACCCGGCGCAAATGGCCATGAAGTGAAAAATTGGCGCAAACACTTTCATGCCACCAAAATCTAACTATATCGGGTTCCTTTCAACTAAAACCGCAACCGAACCCCCGGAAGAGTTGCGCTTCAGTCCAAAAACAGATTCGTCATGTCTAAATGGATGAGCGCGAAGGTCTAATCAGGGGAGCTCATGGGTCGGGGGAATGGGTTCGCCTCAATCGCGGTTGAGAAAACTCAAAGTTAAGGCGCCTGAACCCAGTATTGCGGTAACAAAGTAGAGGACCCAACCCAGGTAGGGAATGGTAAATAATATTATTAAAATAGCCGATCCCAGCGCCATTTGGGCCGCCAGAATACCGTTTCCGCCAGTATCGTCTTTGCGTAGTAGAATCGAGCCCAGCGCGGTGGCCACAAATATTTTGGCGGTAAGAAATACAACCGCCATAATCAGAGATATGAGCGCCGCCGCCGGAATACCCACGACAGTAAAAACCAGGAAAAATGCGGTAACGAGACCGACTGAATAAAAAAGGATGCCAAAGCCCGCTGATTTGGCGCCGTTTTTTCGAATCGATTTCGTTGTATTTCTAAAGAGCTCCCCTAAAACAAATATCGCAAGAATACCAATCACCAGACTCGCGAGAAAAGAATACATTCGCCCCACCCAGAACAATCCCGAGAAATCGCTTTCAGTTATTAGTTCATCGGGCTCTTCTCGCTCTATCGAGCCTACGATAACAGCTCCATCCTCGATAACAGCCTCTGTAGAGCTCGAATAGGTGACATTACCTAGAATTTCAGCGGACTCTCGGATTTCAAGATTGTCGCAGGTTATGTCGAGATCACCGTCGATTGCGCCATCAATGATAATCGTTCCAAAGAAGCCGCGGAGATCACCTATGATTCGTCCTTCGAGCAATAATTCACCTGCGCAAGCTTGTAAATCCCGTGAAAGTATCGCGCTGGGGGAGATTTCTATGGACTGTCCAATCAGATATGATGATCCTTCCACAATTCCTTCTATGTAGATATTTCTGCCAGCTCCGACCAGGCTACCCTCTATGGTACCGTCGATGTTCAGTGAAACCGCGCCTGAAATCATGGCGCCGTGAACAACGCCGCGCATCCTAAGTCTTTCCGACAATGTAAGCGCCTCACCATGAATCGTTCCGTCAATCGTCACAGTTTTACCAGTGGCTATCAGATCATCCGCCAACTCATCGGAGCTTTCAAGTACGATTTCATCTCCTGATTTGAAAGTCACAGCGCCGACATTACTTGAGAGGAAAAAGAAGAGAATCAGAGCGAGATGAATACTGACCTTGGCATATCGATTAAAATTACAACTCTTAGGGGCGACCCTCAGCGCTTTTCGCGTGTATGTACTCATAAGTTCGTGGATTTCTTCAGAGTGATATTTTGGGTTTCGGTCAGATTCTCCCGATTTGAACCCTAGCTGTAATTTAAAAAAATAATTCGATTCAGGCAATTCGGAACTGTGATAAATGATCCATTGAATTATTTCGAGCCAAGTGGAAGCGAATCCAGAATCAACGAATTCTGTTCTTCGAGAGTCTAAATTGCAACTTATGAGCCCCCGAATATATTGAAATTCTCCTGTAGCCGGATGAATCCCGTGATTCGTAAGGGAAAAGAATCCCGATTCCTGGGGCCTTCCCTCTCTCGCTATTGCCCTTACGGAAACCTTTTCGGCGATGTTGCAACTTTCCTGCCTGATTGTTTCAATCTGAAAAATCGCTAAATAAGCCAAAATCCGTTTCGGAAAAAGCTGCCAGCTCCTTTCAGCGGAGGCTTGCGCTCTTCAACTTTCTGAACCTGAGCGCATTACGGCAATCCGTATGTGGACAAAAACTTCCGCAAGCCGATAACCAAAGAGAGAGATTGTTCGTCACACAGCTTTCCAATAGAAACAGAGTTTGCAATTTGCAATAGCTGATCAGCTTATTTTCTCGAGCGTTTCTCTTGTGACATTCAGTTTCTGATCTATACGAGTATCGACGTGAAAATATATCACTCAAGAGGAAACGCGCTTCTCCCGCGTATAGACAGGATTTTCCTGATAGCCCGTGGCATTGCTATCGGATTGTTGTTTGCGTCGCTTTACCTGGATTTCATTCCGGAAAGACATTTTCTGGTCGGGTTGACAATCGGAGCGATCTTCACTCTTCACTATGTGATTTTCATATTTGCGGTTCGAAAGCGCAAACTAGACTTAAGACACGCCTATTTGGCCACTATGGTGCTGGATTTCACTCTGACGACTGTTCTGATTGGAATATCCGGAGGCTTTGGTTCGATTTACTTCATCCTCTATTATCTGATCGCGGCTATGGCCAGTTATATGTTTACCCGCGAGTTCGCAGGAATCATAACGCTTCTGATCACCGTTGGCTATCTGGCAATGGTCTACGTTGAACTGGATAGCTTGCGAAACCTGCTTATTGCATGCTTCAGGTTGAGCCCCTGCTGGGTGGCATACACAGCCATTTCCTATGTAGCGGAATTCCTGCGCCGCTCTGAAGTTCGTATGTTAAAGCTTTTTGACACACTCAATCGACGCACTTCCGAGCTTGAGAAAATTCAGGCCCAACTTGAAACTATCTATGACAACTCTCGCATTTTGGCCGGTATATTGGACGTCGATGCAGTTATCAAAGCGGTTATGCAAATCGTAAATATCGTTTTGAAATATCCTGCCGCAGCTTTGTTACTTCAATCTGGTGAAGACAATTTCATTTTCCGGGGCCGCGCTATAGATGGTGACATTAATCTCAACATCAGAACAGCGCCCGAAGGTTCGACGATTCTAATGAACAAAGTCGCCCGAGCCGGAGCGCCGGTTAGAATAATCGATATTCAGGGACGCGACGATCATGTGCCTCTGAGATCAGATACTCGCTCGGTCATGCTCGCCCCTATGATCAATCGCAATAAGACAATTGGCATTCTACTGGCGGAATCTTCCATTCCTGGCTCTTTCAGCGAGCGTGATGAAAAAATGTTCTGGGTAGTGGCGCGCTCTGCCGCTATGGCTATTGACAACGCGGCGCTACACAGACAGATGGAAGAGCTCACGACAATCGATAATCTCACGGGCGCCTTCAATTATCGCTATTTCGTAGACAAGCTCGATGAAGAAAAGCGCCGCGCGGCTCGCTATGACGCTCCACTCTCACTTATCATGCTCGACATAGATCATTTCAAAAAACTTAATGACTCTTTCGGCCATGAAGTAGGTAATATCGTACTTAAAGGAGTCACCCAGATTGTCAGAGGGTGTATACGAGACACGGATATATCCTGTCGCTACGGCGGAGAGGAATTCGCCGTAATTCTTCCCCAGACTCCGCTCGATGACGCTCAAAGAATAGCTAAGCGAATCAGGGTAATGATTGAGCGTACAACGTTTGAAGTGGGCGATAACATCGACAAACAGGGTGTGACAGTCTCAATAGGGGTCACCAGTTTCCCTGAAAACGGACATCCCCAGGCCGAACTGGTTCGCCTGGCTGATCAGGCTATGTACCGCGCCAAGGGAGTTGGGCGAAACGCTGTGGTAGCAATCTAGGGATAAATAGTTCCGCCAGTTTTTGATTTCAATACGATTTAACTTCGATAAGATGAGCTTCTTGTGTAAGATTATGTGGCATGAACGACCTTACCCGACAAATTAGAACTCTATTTATCACAGCGTATTCCGGAAATAAACCTAATGCTGAATTCTGTGAATTCGTTACTCAGATGTCTCCGAGCGGAATTATCCTCTTCGAGGAAAACTGCGACGACCACAAGAGGCTCAAAGAATCAATAGAAAAACTAAATTCTCTCACTGAGACAAACCTGCTCTTCGCCATTGACCAGGAGGGCGGCCGGGTTTGTCGCCTACGTGGTGAGCCCGCCGAATTCGAAAGCCCAACGAGTTTTGGTGAAAAAGCGCGAAATGACATCGAGTCAGCGCTTGAAAATTACACAGTCAAACTTTGCGCTTCGCTTGAATATATGCGAGACCTGGGTATTAATTTCCTGCTTGGACCTGTATGTGACATCAAACCGGACAACACCAATTCGTCATTGAACGGACGAACATTCGGAACAAATGTTGAAGTGATTTCTAAATTCGTCGCCACAACTGTCGCAAGCGCACGCAAGTATGATTTCTTTACTTGCTTGAAACACGCCCCGGGACTGGGCGCGGCTTTCGGAGATCCCCACACCACACTGGCCACATCAACCTTGGATCAGGACAGCTACGCGAATACCGAACTAATTCCATTTCAAGCTGGAGTTTCCGCCGGAGCTGACGCAATTATGACATCTCATTTTGTACTGTCGAAAATTGATAACGAGCCAATTACATTCTCTCAAAAGATAATTTCCGGTCTAATCCGACCAGCCCTGTCTCAAACTTTGCCATTCATTACAGATGATCTGGACATGAGAGCGCTTGATGGTCTCTGTACATTCGAAGAGCGCGTGGTTCGAGCTTTTAACGCCGGTCATGATCTTTTATTGACCCGTTGTGTCCAGAGCACCAAACGTGGCGTTGAAGCTCTTGAGCGCTCCCTTGATTCCGGTGAGATAAGCCCGGAGCGGGTAAAGCAGGCCGTCAAGAGAGTCAAACGATTTCAGACTCCGCCCCGTAACTCTCAGCTTTTAGAAGTTGAAACCCATAGCGGAAAATCAGACATCAGTTCGTAATCTGGTGATGTTCGCTTATTTTCCAGCGCTGCAAAAAAGTTATGAGCCTCAAAAAGTTAATTGAACAAAAGCGCATAAACACGCTCGGAATTAACAGCGGGACATCCGTGGATGGAGTAGATCTTGCCCTGTTGAGCGTCTGGTTTTCGCCGGACGGCTCTACCAGAGTAAAAGTATTGGGACATTCAACAGTTAGGTATCCGCAAGAGCTACGAGAGTTAATTATGAAATTGTCTCAAGCGCCGCATTCAACTGTAGAAGAAATAGCGCTGGCGGACGAGGCGCTGGGGGTTTTCTTTGGTCGTAAAGCGAAAGCTTTTATCGATAACCTACGGAAGAAAAACTATCATACTCATCTTATCTCATCCCATGGACAAACTATTCGTCATATTCCGGAATCTAAAAACATTGCCGGAATTTCGGTGCGGGCTACATTTCAAATAGGAGCTCCGGAGCGAATCGCCACTCTTACCGGAATTCCTGTTGTCTCTCATTTTCGCCAGGCCCATGTGGCGTTCGGGGGCGAAGGCTCTCCCATAACAACCGGAGCTATCGCCTCGCTTCTTTCGAGCAGGACCGAAAATAGAATCGTCGTAAATATCGGAGGAATAGCAAATGTGTTCGATTTGCCAGCGAGCTATAAATTAAACGCCAAATCCGCGTTTGATTGCGGCCCCGGAAATGTACTGATTGACCTCGCAACTTCAAAGCTTTTCGGAAAACCATATGACCGAGGCGGAGAAATCGCATCCAGCGGAACGTTAAGCTCTCGCCTCCTGACTCTTATCTCCAGTAACGAATTCTTTGATTACACTGGAGCAAAATCTTCCGGGCGGAAAGAGTCTAAATCAAGCAGCCTGTCTACCGGTAGAGAGCGTTATAGCGCAGCCGCTCTGGAAAAAATCATCAAAAGTTCAAGAGATCTGAAAATATCCAACCGGGATATGATTTCTACTCTGAGCGAACTAACCGCGTTGAAAATAGCCGAAGCCATCTTCAAAATTCTAAAATATTGCGACACGAACTTGTGTGTTTATTTGACCGGCGGTGGACTCAAGAATCGGGATTTGATAAAACGTATTAGACGGCTACTTCACGGCATTGACGTGAAAAGTGTTGCCAAATTGGGTTATCATCCCGATTATTTGGAGGCGATATCCTATGCAGTCATGGGATATTGGACTCTCAAAGGAAAACCCACTTTGGCGCCAGAGATTATTGCTAGACGCAGAGGCATAAACGTCAAGAAAACAAAACCACTTGCGCCTGTGCTTGGTAGATTGATTCAAGCGCCACAGAGGAAGGCCTGGGATTATATTGCTGAACAAAATACATGACATAAGATTACTATCCCAAATGGTAAAAAATTTACGCGACGGAAATCTTGTAGTTAAAGCCATTTCGTCGGCGCCTTTCATAATTTTCTCAATATTTGGACTCGGATGCGTACCCGGATCTTACGGGAGCAATGAGGAGCGAACCGCGGTAGTCAAGTTACCATTTGTCCGCGTTTTGTTGTCGGACAACCTGTCAGAAGTTACGCTGGGAGGACGAGGATCAATTTCAATCGAGTCTGTTAGGGACGATGAGAGCTTTATTTATTACTCATCCGGGTCAATTAAACTCCAGATTTCCGGACCATATATTGCGCTTTACAATTCGAGCGGGGAAGAAATTGAAAGTGGACTAGAACAAGTGACAGTCAGTTCGAGATCCAGATGGAAGTATCTTAGATTGGGAGATAACAAGTACCGAGGTATGATAAGAGCGCTCCCTATCGGAGGAAGATTGACTCTGGTGAATATCCTCTATGTGGAGGATTATTTAAAAGGTGTGGTGCCGCCGGAAATTGGACCGGTAACGGAAGCCGACACCGAAGCGATAAAGGCCCAGGCTATCGCCGCAAGAACATACACGCTCGCCCACTTTGGCCAGTATCAGAATAAGCCTTATGATGTTAAATCAGATGTGTCTGATCAGCTTTATCTCGGAATGAATGTTGAGCGCGATCTGATAACCGGCGCGGTGAAAAAAACCGAAGGCATAGTCGCGCGATTTGACGGTGAGTTTATCAAAGCATACTATCATTCAACTTGCGGAGGATATACAGACAACATAGAGAACGTCTGGTCGAAAGATCCCGCCCCGTATCTGGTTAGCGTTAGCTGCAGTTCAATGTGTCAACCATCCAAATATTACAACTGGACCGAAACTTTTTCGAGTGATGACTTCTTGAGAAGACTGTCAACATATGAATCATCGCTGAAGGGCAAAACCGTTTCGTATTCGAGAATTGACAGCATAGGAATTGATAATTCCTTCACCAAGCCGCATGGACCGGGCCTAAGAACTCAGGATTTGATTGTAATAGCCGACGGACAGAGACTCGTCTACCAACGCGATCGAATACGATGGGTGTTGGGCAGAGCGTCTAATCCGGAGAGAATTCTTCAATCAGACTACTTCAAAATAGGGGAAATTTCCTATGCGAAGGACGGATCGATTTCTTCTATCACGCTTTTGGGCAAAGGGTACGGTCACGGTGTGGGGATGTGCCAAATGGGGGCGCTGGGGATGGCTCGCTTAAACACTGCCGAAAGTATCAAGTACACTTACAATCAAATCATCAAGCGCTACTATCAAGGCGCTACGCTTGACAAACTGTATTAAGAATTTTTTGTTATGAATTAATTCGTACTGGAATAAAGATCAGTGTCGGGATTTACTTTCGTTTCTCAACCAGAAGTATTTTACCATCCGGATAACTGATTCTGATTTCGATCCCGCTGGCTAACGCGGCGGAAGTTAATTTGAGCGCAGGAATTTCTTCCGACTCCAGGATATCAGTTACTTTTATTTTGGGAAATTTCAGGCCGAGTTTTTTTAAATCGACGCGGAAGAAAATATCGCGATCATGTGTTTCTACTCTTTCGGTTAACTGACCTGTGCGAGGCGCCGCCAGGTATATAACTGCGAGCTTGTCAGTGTGATGAACGACAATATCCACCAGTGGATCACTGCAATATGCGACTGGCTCAATTCCTTGCGAATGGAGGAAAGATTCAATAAAAGTCAGCTTGTGGTGGTCATACCCTGAGGAAATATCGAGGCCAAAGAAAGTAAATTGTCCTTTGTGCTTGTGCGATGTAATACCCACCAGATTCTTATCCGCTTGGGCAATCTTGCGCAGTTTTGGATCTGTTGTCTTGATCTGTGAGTATACATAAGAAATAAACTCGGTTTCCTTGCTCGTTATTCCAGAAATACTCTCAACCAGAGTAGTTTTGAAATGGAATTGATTCGCCAGAATGGAGCAAGGCGCCATGTATTCATCCATTTTCGGCAAAACTCCGAACATTAAAACAGAAACACCAGCCTCGGTCAGATCAATTATAGCCTGTTGTTCGGATTCACTCATAAATTCCGCCGAAGGAATAATCACAAGTTTATAATTCATCAATTGAGGCAACTCGTTACTTTCACAGATATCGTAATCCAGTTTC
>JACZUZ010000355.1 GCA_022572905.1 Candidatus Zixiibacteriota bacterium
GGTTACTCCCAGTATCGATCAAAAGGCTGGAGCCTACTCGGGGGCGGTAATATTGCGTGTCGCTTACAATGGGACATGATTTATTCTGGGATAAACGAAAATATCTATCAAGAAAATAGATTCTATTAGAAGAGGAGTTGGTAAGAACCGACTCCTCTTCTTTATGTTGGGTGGAATATATCTATTCGCCAATCTTGCTTCTCTTTCCATATTGAAATTCCAAAAGAGTTCATATTGAAACAAAAGTAGTATTCTTCCTTTAACCCTCCACACATACGCGCCGCTTATCCGAACGAAAGTGTCCTGTAAGTTAGTGTTGGACAGGCTGATAGTTGACAAAAAGATCTTGCAAGAAGAAAGGCGGGGCTTATCTCTGTCAGAATAGGGAAATGCAAAATTATTGCATGGTAAGTGTTAAGAAAGAACACACAGTGACGATTTAAAACAGCAGTGTATGGACGGAATCCGCTACCCTCGACGAGGGGATGTTAGGAACGAAGTCCAGCCAGTAAATTGACAAAGAACTTAAACATAGTTTTTAACGGGGGAATCCCTAGGGAGAGAATCATGAAACGTACATTGAAGACCGTATTGATCGGTTTTAGCGCAATTGGCTTTTTTGCCAGTTTTAGCGCGAATACCGCTCAGGCCCAGGATGTCGCCAATGGAACCGCGACTGCGACAGTGCAGACCGCTCTGGCAGTTACGGCAGCTGCGTCATTGGTATTTGGAACTGTATTTCAGGGCGTTGCGAAAACCCTCGACGAAGCCAACGCAAACGCTGGTGTGTTCACAATTACCGGTCAGTCGCTATCCGGCCTCTCATGGTTCCTTGCGCTTCCGGAATTCATGGCAACCGCCTCAGGTGATGATCGGATGAGCATTGCCTTTAGCGGAACCGACGCGGCCATCGACACAACCGCTAACGCCAACCCGACTACCATTGGTCTTGGCGCCTTTGTTAACCAGAATCCGTATAGTCTTCCGGCGGCGCCTGTTGGCGGCACTGGAGTTGCAGCTTTGTTCTTTGGCGGCACAATCACACCGTCTGTGAACCAGACTGCGGGCGCTTATACCGCCGATATTACGCTGACAGTAGCGTACGACGGCACATAGGCCGATTCAAAACTAGCGCCGGTTTTTATACTGGAAAAACCAGTCATTCGGCGCCATGCTTAAGAGCCGTGTTCCATCGGATAAGCGAACACGGGTGGCGAGGGGATCGCTGATTCCCCCATAAACACAGGAAGTGAACAAGATGAAGCAATTTCAAAGAATCCTCGGAAAGCATACGCAAGGCGTACACCGAGGATTTCTTGTATTTATAGCTCTTGTAGTTGTCCTAGCCGGTTCGGTTCAGTCCGGAGTGTTAGTCGCTCCGACAACGATCATTCTTCTGGACAAAACTCGCACCGGACGAATGACAGTTCAGAATCCGTCCAATTCACCTAAAGAAATATCTATTCGGTTCAGCTTCGGTATTCCGACATCAGATTCACTCGGCAATATATCAGTGCCCCTAAAGGACAGCGTTGACGATCCGAATTCAGCGGTTGGCTGGATTACGGCGTTTCCGCGTAAGGTTATCTTGCCCGCGGGTGGCTCACAGGTTATCAGATTTCGCGCCTCGCCTCCGGAAGATTTGCCAGACGGTGAATACTGGGCCAGGGTGGTTGTGCGCTCTGAGGAAGGTTATACAACTCTCCCGCCTCCCACAGACGACGGCTCAATAACCACCAAGCTAAACATGATAATGCAAACCGCAATTGCCCTTAAATATCGCAAAGGTGATCTGACCCCAGCGCTGGAGCTGAATGGCGTCAGAGTTGAGTTGGATAGCGCAAAAGTGAGCGTGCTGATTGATATGTCCAGCAAAGGCAATTGTTCATACATAGGAATATTGAAGTGCCGACTGCTCGACGCTGACAACCGCGAGGTTAGTCAGAGCGTAGTGCAGCTGGCAGTGTACCATGATCTCGTACGCCGGGTGAATCTTCCGATCACCGGTGATTCATATAAAGAGCCATTTCAAGTTGATCTCTCCATCTCCACCGACGGACGCACCGATATTCCGGCGGAGGAAATGCTAAATGGAAATGAGATCAAGCGCACTCTGATAGTGCGCTAGCGTTTTTCAGACGCCACTTGAACGTTATCAATTAATCAGGCTCTGTCTTAAATCACCTTTGGCTCTTTTAAAAGGACACAATATGCGAAATCGTCGCTATACATATTTGACATCAATCACAATCATTGCGGCCTGTGCGGTTATTCTCGGATTTGAGAAAGCGTCGGCGCAGACACAGGAGTTAACGTCTTCCAGAGCAGTTGAGGTGATTGTAATCAGCTTTGAAGTCCAGAAGCTGATCAAGGAAGACATACTGGTCCAATACGACGGTGATACAATCTATGTGCCGCTCACTCGCGTATTTCGACTGCTTGAAATCGATATCACTCCCGATCGTGAGAAGCGAATTTTCTCCGGCCAGTTTTTGTCCAGAAAGAACACCTTTAAAATAGATATGGTAAAAATGCGTGTTCAGGCGCCGAATGTTGACTACAAGCTGACCCCGGCGGACTATATTCTAAAGGAAGACGACCTCTATCTGCGTGTTGATTTATTTAATCGGCTTTTCGCTCTCCCAATTGTATTCGATTTCAATCTTCTGCGTGTTTTTATGAGACTCGATAAAGAATTGCCAATTTACAAAAGACTCAAAAGACAGATAAGGCACGAAAAGCTCATTCGCGAGAAACGAGAACTCGGCGCGGTGTCACAACTTCCCAGACATTGGCAATCATTTACTGGCGGAGTTGTGGATTGGACTATTTCGACAAGCCCATTCGGCGGCGGCGGGCAATTCGCTCAGTTGAATCTGGGGGGTGTTGTTCTGGGCGGAGACATTGAAATCCGCGGATCGGGAAATACCAGAAGCGGAATCGATCCGCGCCAGTTCACCGGTCGCTGGCGCTATTTCTTTGAGGACTCTCGCTTTTTCGAAAGCGCCATCATTGGAGACTTTTTTTCCAGTGGCGCTCTGGCTCGGTCGCTTCGCGGAGCGAGCCTTACCAATAGCCCAATCAGGCGCAGAAAGTATTT
>JACZUZ010000356.1 GCA_022572905.1 Candidatus Zixiibacteriota bacterium
AAGCTTTCACTGCCCGGGCGCTGTTTCGAATTAGCCCGCATCCTTTTGTAGAATGAAGCGCGCATCCACCGCTCGCGATCTTTTGCCAGCAGGGCAGGACATGAAAGGATTAACATCAATTTCCTGAAACTGCGGAAAATCGACTACGAGTTGAGACAGTCGCAGAAGAGCGCCGCTGAGAGCTTCAAATGAAACCGATTTTGAACCCCGGAATCCTTTGAGAAGCGGATATGACTTTACAGATTTTATCATATCTATCGCCGCCATATCGGTGAGGGGGTTAATGCGGAAACTGACATCCTTCATCACCTCAACATAAATACCGCCCAGCCCAAACATAATCAGAGGGCCAAATGTCGGATCGTATGTCATTCCCATCACCGTCTCAACTCCACCCTTAACCATACTCTGCAACGACACCGAAAGAGCGCCTTTGATTTTGTTCTTAACTAATTTCGCCTGTAGCTTCTCAAAAGCCGCGCTTATTTCTTCAGCGCTTCGCAAATCAAGAATCACCCCTCCCACCTCTGTTTTGTGGAGTATTTTGGGTGAGTCAATTTTCATTACAACCGGATAGCCGATTTGCCCGGCGCATGAAATCGCCTCCTGCGCTGAATCAGCGACCAAATATCCGGCTGTGGGAATGCCATAGGCTTCAAGAATCGTCAGCGCATCACTGCCGATGATCTCAGCGCAATCCGAATCTTGATAACTCTTAACTATTGCGCTGACTATCGATTTCTTAACCTTAAACTTTGGTGTTTGTCCGGTCGGACGGTCTAACCACTCACGGTAATTTGTTAATCTCTCAAGTGTCTTGCCGATTGCCTCGGGAAACTGATATACCGGAATCGAATTCTCGCGCAATATACTCACGCCTTCCGAACCGGTTGTTACACCCATGAAACAGGCCAGGGTTGTCTTGGTTTTAGAAAGCCCCCTGACCATTGCGCGCGAAACTTCTTTGGGGTCAACTGTAATCGGTGGCACAAAAATCGGTATTATCGCGTCGAATTCTTTGGCCGAAGACATGATTCTCATCGCCGCTTCAAACTCTTTTGGTCCCGCTCCGGCGATTAGATCGAGCGGGTTTGAGATGTTCAAGCCGGGAGGCAATTTTTCTGCGAGTTTCTTTTTGGTTTTTTCAGAAATCGGCGGAGCCTCGAGACCCTGTGATATTAGCGAGTCTGTCGCGAGTATCGCCGGTCCTCCAGCGTTGGTAATTATTCCTACACGCCGACCTTTGGGGATCGGTTGATTTGCCAGGGCGACTGTTAGATCAAATAGCGCTTCAACAGTATCGACTCGAATTACTCCCGACTGCACGAAGAGCGCTTCGGCGCTAATATCCATTCCCGCCAGTGAACCGGTATGGGATGACGCCGCTCTGGCGCCCTGCGCGGTGCGCCCTGATTTCACGACAACTATTGGTTTTCGGCGCGAAAGCTCCCGGGCTATTTTGATAAACTTGCGCGGGTTTCCGAAATTCTCCAGATACATGAGAATTATGTCAGTGTCCGAATCATGCGACCAGTATTCGAGCATATCGTTACCGGAGATGTCCGCCTTGTTTCCGACCGACGCCACCATCGAAAATCCGATGCCCAACTCCTCCGCTTTGACCATAATCGCCTCGCCCAAAGCGCCGGACTGTGTGACAAAGGCGATCTTGCCACGACCTGGAAATGTTTTGCCAAATGTGGCATTCATGCGCACAGCGGGGTCGGTGTTGACAACTCCGAAACAGTTTGGACCTATCATGCGCATTTTATACTTGCGCGTAATTTCAAGAATTTCCTTTTCCATCTGAACTCCGGTTCGGCCTGCCTCTTTGAATCCGGCGGTGATGACTACCATTCCCTTGACGCCCTTCTTCCCGCACTGGGTGGCGACTTTGGCAACGTATTGTCTGGGCACAACCACAATCGCCAGATCAACCGGGTCTGGAATATCAAGTACTGACGGATAGGCTTTGATGGATTGAATTACGTCGGCTTTTAAATTAACCGGAAAAACCTTGCCCTGGAATTCGTATAAGATGAGATTTCTTAATATTTGGCGGCCAATCGAATTTTTCGTTGACG
Organism: Candidatus Zixiibacteriota bacterium; assembly: GCA_022572905.1. Classification (GTDB taxonomy): domain Bacteria; phylum Zixibacteria; class MSB-5A5; order GN15; family JACZUZ01; genus JACZUZ01. The sequence goes on from JACZUZ010000356.1 coordinate 2,085, forward strand.
AAGCGCCTATCACCGCGATTGAACGCGGACGCATGATACCGTCAATTCCCCGCGACCCTTCCGCACTGGCCGGTTTTTGAGGACCGAGAAGCGCCTTTGGTGAGGGTTCCAAATGCGCTTTCGCCTTTTTCAGTTTGAGCTTGGCCATATCTTCTGCAATAATCTTCCCTGAAATTTCCTCTCTTGATTTCTTCCTGCAAATTCTTACTGGTAGCGGCAATGATCCGTGTATCAACCGAAAGGGTCTCTTCGCCGCCAACCCGTTCAAACTCCTTTTCCTGCAAGACTCTCAGGAGTTTCACTTGAGTCCCAAGCGGAATATCGCCGATTTCATCCAAAAAGATGCTGCCACTTTGCGCCAGTTCAAACCGGCCTTTCCTTCTTTTAATAGCCCCGGTAAATGCGCCTTTTTCGTGACCAAACAGCTCGCTCTCGACGATGCCCGCCGGAAGCGCCGCGCAGTTCACCTTCACCAGAGCCCGATGCCTCCGATCGCTCAAATCGTGAATAGCCCGAGCGAAAAGCTCCTTCCCAGTGCCCGTTTCGCCAAGAATCAAGACCGTGGTGGGAGTGGGGGCCACCTGCCCGATCTTGCGTAACTCCTTCTGAAGCCGGGGGCTGGCCCCGACGATCTCTTCGAAGCGGTGATCGAGCTTGATCTCCTCCCGTAGGTAGATGTTCTCCTCGGCCAAGCGGTCCTTCAGCTCCTCGAGCTCCGTCATCGCACTCCGTAGTGCGACCTCTGCAGCTTTCCGCTCCGTGATGTCGCTGAAGGTCACCACGGCCCCGACGAGCCCGTCCTCCGGGTGCACGATAGGAGTGCTCACGTACTCGACCGCGAAGCTCGTGCCGTCCTTCCGCCAGAACACCTCGTCGTCCACCCGATGTACCTCCCCATCGCTGAAAGCTGCATAGATGGGGCAGTCTTCACGCTCATAGGCGCTGCCGTCGAGATCGGAAGAGCACA
>JACZUZ010000014.1 GCA_022572905.1 Candidatus Zixiibacteriota bacterium
ATATCAACATATTTATCTGCAAACTCTGCCGAACACATTCAAATCTGGTCAGTTATCTAGATTCCGCCTGCGCCGAATTGGGTGTCAGTTCATTGGAAGCTCAGGCGCTTTCCCAACTTAACCGCTCTGGTGGAAGTTCGGTCTCAGAACTGCAGAAAACAATGGGCGCGCGTCCGTCGACCTTGACCAGCGTCCTTGATCGGCTCTCAGAGAGGCGAATGATCAAAAGGGAAGTTTCCACGGACGACAGGCGCTCTTTCTTCGTGCGTCTCACGTCGAAGGGAAATATCACAAGCAATAAAATATCAAACGTCATGAAACGATTCGAGAAATCCATATCTTCTGAACTTAGCGCCAGACAAATACAGGGATTTCAGGCGGCTCTCGAAGCAATAGATAGGGAAACACAGGCTACAGAGCCATTTGCCTGCCAGACTCAGGACTCCAAATAGTGTCGACTAAATAAATTGAATTTCTATGAGGATAATAATGAATAGAACACGAGTAGTTCTAACCGCACTCCTGTTAGTGAGCATAATTTACTCCTTCGCAGAGGCCCAACAAATTCCGCCGACTCTGGTGGTAACTGAGCCTGTCAAAAAGATGGAATTTCACGATCAGATCACGCTGGTTGGAAGAACCGAAGGGATCTCGCACAGTCGCGTTGTGGCGCTGGTAAATGGCAAAGTGTTACGAATAGACGCCGAAGAAGGTCAGCCCATTAGGAAAGGCGACGCTCTTCTTTCAATAGATTGTAGCAAGATTGAGTTGAACTTTCGGGCCAAGAAAGCCGAAGCGGCTGAGGCTGCTGCTAAGAGCGAGTTAGCGCGCAAGAATCTTGATCGCGCGGAGAAACTATTTAGTGAAGAAACAATTTCCCAGAGTAAAATAGACTCTGAGAGAGCGACCGAAATAGCGGATAGGGAGAATAGAAACAGACTAGACGCCGAACGCGACGCAATAAATATTGATGTTTTCAATTGCGTTGTGTCTTCTCCATACGACGGATATACGGTTAAAAAGCTGGTCGACATAGGCGAATGGGTAAGTCCGGGAACACCGGTTTATGAAGTTGTCAATCTTTCGGAAATCCGAGTTACAGTTGATTTGCCCGAGCGCTATTTTGGTAGGCTTAAGATCGGTAGTGAAGTTCTTATACACACTTCCAAAAATGAATCGAATCCGCTGAACGGAGTGATTATTGGCATAGCGCCGAGCGCCTCCGAGAAGACTCACACATTCCCGGTAATCGTATCTTTCGACAATGAGAATGAAGAGCTTGGATCGGGAATGCTAGTCAAGGCGACTCTCTTTCTAAATGAGAGTTTCATCAGTCTGGCGGTATCGAAAGACGCAATCATTAGACAGGGTTCCCAGACATTGGTATATTCTATATCTGAGGGCAAAGCGAATCCGGTCTATGTTCAAGTAGGCTCCACTAACGGTGAGATGATAGCTATCCAAAGCGAAAAACTATTAGAAGGAACGCTGGTGGTCACTCGCGGAAATGAACGAATTTTCCCCGGTAGCCCCGTACGTACAGCCGAGGGAGGACCTCCCGGCGGCCCCGGTGCAATCGGCGCCCCGATGGGAATTGATGGACACAGGAAAGAGGCCCCCGATCAACCCGGCGCTGATTCAACGGATCGTAACAAAGACGACAAAAAAGACGGCAAGAGCGAAAAGGGTGACAAGTGAGTCTTATAAGCTCATCAATTAAATTCCCCGTTTCGGTTATTGTTGGCGTCCTGATCGCCTGTATGGCGGGAGTCATTGCGCTTACCAATATTCCCATCCAGCTTACGCCGGAGGTAAGCACTCCCATCATAACTGTCACCACCAATTGGTTTGGAGCGTCCCCGGAGGAAATCGAAAAAGAAATAATTGACGAGCAGGAAAAATACCTGAAATCAATTCAGGGGCTTCGCAAAATGAATTCCGAATCCAGCTCAAATCAGGGTGTAGTAAGCCTGGAATTTCCTGTTGGAACCGACATTACCAGCGCCCTGCTGAAAGTAACCAATAAACTAGCGCAAGTTCCGTCATACCCCGAAAACGCAGATAGACCGATAGTCAGCGCCACGGGTCCTCTGGAAGGCGCAATCGCCTGGTTTGTAATTCACTCTGATGGAGATATTTTTGTACCCAGCGTCTATTCGCTAATTGAGGAGCAGGTTCAACCGCGCATGGAGCGGGTTGAAGGCATTGCCGCGATAAATATTTTTGGAGGACTCGAAGAGGAAATACATGTAACCTTTGACCCGGAACTTCTGGCGTCAATGGGAATAACTATTTCTCAACTAACTCGGGCGCTCCAGAATGAAAATCGTGATATTTCTGCGGGTGATTTCGGCGAGGGTAAACGGCGCTATGTTGTGCGTACACTCGCGCGCTATGAGTCAATCGAATCCGTTGAGGAAACTATTATCGGTGTTCGCTCCGGCGCGCCAGTTCGAGTAATCGATGTAGCAGATGTAGGCCTGGGTTATCAAAAGCCCACCGCGCAGGTGCGCCATTTTGGGTCACCGTCTATTGCTATGAATGCGCAAAGACAGGTGGGCGCGAACGTACTTGATATTACCGAAGAGCTCCTTGCGGTTGTCGACGGCATAAACAAGGATATTCTGAATCCGCGCGGACTGAATCTCGTAAATGTTTATCGCGAGACTATCTATATTAATTCCTCAATAGATTTAGTTTTGTCGAACATGTATTTTGGCTCTTTCCTTGCTATTCTGGCATTGTTTTTCTTTCTGCGCTCACCAACTTCAATAATGATTATCGGCGTTTCAATTCCCATTTCGATAATTACGACTTTTCTGATAATGTATCTTTTTGGGCGAACCATAAATGTAATCTCGCTGGCGGGGATGGCTTTTGCCGTTGGTATGGTGGTAGATAATTCTATAGTTGTTCTCGAGAATATTTATCGCCATATGCAGATGGGCAAAGATCGTTGGAAGGCGGCGCTGGATGGATCGAGCGAAGTATGGGGCGCTATTTTAGCGTCAACAGTAACTACTGTCGCCGTATTTCTTCCCATCATTTTTATCGAAGAGCGCGCCGGTCAACTTTTCCGAGATATTGCTATCGCGATTTCGAGCGCGATTGTAATTTCGTTGATTGTGGCAACAACGGTTATTCCTACGTTCTCGTCGCGAGCGCTGAAGATTTCCTCTTCTAAGAGGGGAGTCAATTCCGGAACCTCGAAACTCGATATGTTTGCGCGAAGAATATCTAATGTTGTTGACTATATAAACTCAAATATGCGGCGACGAATCGCGACAATTTTGGGAATAGTATTTGTGTCGCTGGGATTGTCTTTTATTCTATTACCGGAGTCAGAGTATTTGCCGAACGGAAATCAAAACTTGATTTTTGCTTTCATGCTTCCGCCTCCGGGATATAATTTGGACGAAATGGTTGCGCTAGGAGAGTCGATTGAATCACAGGTCAAACATTTGTGGGAGACACCTCCGGAGGAGTCCGATGACTTACCGGGGGGGGGAGTCGAAAATTTTTTCTATGTGTCTTTTGCCGGTCAGGCTTTTATGGGCATAGTGGGCCGTGACGGAAGCCGCGTTCGAGAACTGGAGCCGGTGGCCAACGAGGCGATGTATTCCATACCTGGTGTATTTGGATTCGCTAGACAGGCGTCAATATTTTCACGCGGATTCGCAGGAACAAGGTCAGTGCGAATTGATGTAACCGGACCAGAGCTTCCAAAAATTTTATCCGTGGCAGGTCAGATATTCGGTAAAGTCGGACTGGCGCTACCGGGATCCAGCTCGCGGCCGATCCCCGGACTGGATTTGGGCAATCCAGAAGTGCGTATAATTCCGAACAAGGCTCGCGCCGCTGATGTTGGAATGACCGCCGCGGATATTGGGCAGAGCGTAAACGCACTTGTTGATGGAGCGATCGTATCGACTTATCGTCACGAAGGTCGCGAGCTTAATCTGACAATTAAGGGCGATGACATGCTTTCGAGTCACACGCAGGACATTGAACAACTACCCATGGCGACACCATCCGGGAGAATCATCACACTTGGGGATGTGGCCGATATTGATTTCCGACAGGGACCGGTCCAGATAAATCACGTCGAGCGTCAGCGCGCAGTCTCAATCGAAACTGTTTTACCGAATGACATTCCACTCGAGCGGGCAATTCAAATAGTAGAGGACTCAATAGTCGGTCCAATTCGCGCTTCCGGACAGCTCGGCAGTCTGTATAATATTTCTTTTGCAGGAGCCGCTGACGATCTAACTCGTCTCATAGGAACATTGCGTTGGAATTTCGTAATTGCTCTGGCGCTAACATTCTTGCTTCTATCTGCGTTGTTCCAATCCTTTGTTTATCCGCTCGTGATCATGTTGACTGTTCCGCTGGCGACATTCGGAGGTGTATTGGGCCTGCGAGCGATTATGCTTTTCGATAAATTACAACAGCTGGATATTCTGACGATGCTGGGATTCGTCATTTTGATTGGAACAGTTATTAACAACGCTATTTTAATTGTTCATCACGCGCTACATCTCATGCGCGAGGGGCAGGACCCACGAAGCGCCGTCAAAGAATCGGTACGTGTTCGAGTTCGTCCAATTTTCATGTCAACCGGGACATCAGCCCTGGGGATGCTGCCGCTAATACTTATGCCCGGCGCCGGATCGGAATTGTATCGCGGACTTGGCTCGGTTGTAGTGGGCGGACTCGTTCTTTCATCAATCATTACTTTGGTCTTAACTCCCTTGGTTTTTTCGTTCGCTGTTGAGATTGTAGGGAAAATCAAAGTAGCCTTAGGCGTTAAATCCAAATCTCTCGGATCTCAAGCGGTCGTAAATCCGGGTTAAGCGAAACGTAGCATATGTATAGACTGAATTACACTTTATTGCGAAAGACGCTTCTGGCAATCGTCACACTATTTGCTGTCATTAATTCAACTGTCAGTTCGGAGCCGCTTACTCTCACAGTTGAACAAGCTGTTGAGAGGGGTCTACACAACAATCCGAGCCTTAGGCAGATATACTACACCTGGCAAGAACGCAAAGCCACTTCCTGGCAGACTAAGACAACTGCGTTACCACGATTGGATCTGCAGGGCGCCTACTCCAAGACCGATCCTAATTTCTTTCCGGATCAGGCTCCGTTTATTACCGGCGAGCAATACAGCGCGACCGCGATTGCAACGCACACACTTATTTCCGGCGGACTGATTCTTGGAAGAATCAAAACACAGAGTTCATTACAGCGCGCCGCTAGGCACGATTATCGCGCGGCTGAGCTCAACACTGCTCATCTGGTGCGCGCGGCATTTTATGATGTTCTCCTCGCCGAGGAGCTGGTAAAAGTAGCCGAGGGCGCAGTAGAAATGAACACAGAGGAAGCCCGGCGGGCGAAAATTCAGTTTGAAATTGGCGACGCGGCGCGAGTCAATGTTCTGCGCGCGGAGGTGGAACTGGCTAATTCCATTCCGGAGGCCCTTCGCGCCAAACATAATTTGCGTTTGTCCAAAGCGAATCTGGCGAATCTGATCGGTTATGATCTTGACCCGGCTGACATTGAGGGAGAGTCGCTAATTTTGGAGGGAACTCTCGAAAGCGATAATTTTATTGAGTTTCCGGGTTTGGAGCGGCTTATTCTGGCGGCGCTGGAAAACAGACATGAACTAAGATCGGCGCTAAGCGCTTTTGATGCGACAAAAGGGGAAGTGCGCTCGGCCTGGTCGGGTTTTTTGCCGCGAGTCGACTTAACCGGATCATACACTTGGTCGACTAGCGAAAACACATTCCGCGCATTCGATTCCACCGGAAACATCGCTACTGAAATACCAATTACGATTGATTTGAAGGGGTGGCGCATTGGAGCGACAGCCAGTATGCCACTTTTTGATTTTCTGGGGAATTACCATGGTATGCGCGCGGCGCGCGCAAGAAGCAGACGCGCTGAAATTATGGCTGAGGACACTCGGCGTTTGATCGAATATGAAATGCGCCAGGCCTATAGCGCTTATCTTGAATCAGTGGAAAATATTCGTTCGCAGGAAAAAAATGTGGAATCCGCTCTGGAATCGTTCAGGCTTGCGCGAGAGTCACAGCAAGTAGGCCAGTCCACACAACTGGATGTTCAGCAGGCGCGTCTCGGTTTGACAACCGCGCAGGTCAATTTTGCGCGAGCAAACCGAAACCTGCTGGTCTCCACCTCAGCCGCCCTTACTGCGGCGGGACTTTCCGGTTCCGAGGAGGGCGCTCGTTATGGTATCGTCGTCGTGAAACGTAAGTGATTCAGGTATCTTAATCCGGGAACCTTTGAGCAATTGGGTTATTGGCCCCGACTCAATTGTTTTTTCTTTGCGCTTAAACCACTCCGTTGTCATTCTTAGTCCGTCTTCAAAATTCACCAGGGGTCGATAATTTAAATCCAGTCGCGCTCGACTTATGTCCGCAAATGAATGCATTATGTCACCCGGACGCTCGGCTTGGTGATTGGGATATATTTGCACTCCGTTGATCTTTTCTAGTTTCTCAATGAGAGTGTTGAGCGTGAATTTATTTCCGCAACCCACATTGTATACACCCCCAATAGCCTGGTCGGATTCAACGCTCAGGAGATTGGCGCTAACCGCATTCGATATATAAATAAAATCGCGAGTTTGTTTGCCGTCTCCATATACAATTGGATTTGATCCATTCGAAATCACCTGAATGAAACGTGGAACGACAGCGGCGTAGTCTGATTCCGGACTTTGCCGGGGACCGAATATATTGAAATACCTGAGCGAAACGGTGGGAAGACCGTAGACTTTTGAGTACACAGATGTGCACCATTCGGCGGACAACTTACTTACCGCGTACGGACTGAGCGGGGCCGGGATCGTCTTTTCGGTTATCGGGAGCGTATCAGAGTCGCCATATACGGCGGAAGAAGACGCAAAAACAAATCGCTTAATTCGAAATTCCCGGGCCGCTTCGAGTAAATTAAGCGTTCCGGTTACATTTATGGCGTTTGTGGTCTGTGGATTTTGTATCGAGTGAGGAACAGATACCAAAGCGGCCTGATGAAGAATATAGTCGCAACCTTCGACGGCTTCACGAACCGTCCAGGTGTCGCGAATATCGCCCTTAATAAACTCTATCGATGAAAGAGACTCCGAAAGATTTTCCAGCGAGCCGGAAGTAAGATTATCCAGAACTCGCACACGATGCCCCCGCCGAAGCAGCTCATCAACGAGATTACTCCCGACAAAGCCGGCTCCGCCGGTCACTAAATATCGCTTGGACTCTTTCATATGTTCTTATCTAAGTGATCGTTTGTTCATGGACCGATTGCTAGATGAATTTCTTCGGATTTTGAGCAAAAAGGCGATCCGCCTTTTTCCAATCCTCAAGGCGGCCGATATCGAGCCATACCCCTTTGAATCTAAACACAGCGGGAGGCCGAGAGGACCCTGCTAATTTAGATATCAATTCGGGAAAGTCAAAGCGACGGCGAGGGATATTTTTGAGAGACTCACGCGAAAGTGCATAGATTCCCATCGAAACATCCCATGCTGATCGGGGTTTCTCCGCATAAGAAACAATCCGCCCTCCTCGGGAGGTGACAACACCAAAGTCTGATTTTACGCTTCGTCGGCAGATTGCGACAGTCGCCGGAGCTTTCAGGCGATAATGCGCCGCGAACAGCTCTTTGAAATTCAGATCAGTCAGCAAATCACCGTTTAAGACCAGAAAATTCGGCTTGAGTCCGTCGATTAGTCGAAGCGGTCCCACAGTGCCAAGCGGCTTGTTTTCAACACTGTAACGAATTTTCACTTTCCAGCTTTTACCGTCTGACAGGTATGTACGAATAAGTGAGCCTTGTTTTCCCAGCGCAATAATTATTTCTCTTATGCCACTCTTTACGAGTTGGCGAATAAGAATTTCAATGATTGGAATATTCCCCACCGGAACCAGTGGCTTGGGGAGAGATCGTGTCAGCGGCGCCAGTCTGCTTCCTGCGCCACCCGCCATAATCACGGCCTGTGTGATTTTGGGGAATCGTGAACTCAAAGCTGATAATCTTCCTTTCGAAAATCATCCACTCTCTCTCGGAAATATCGAATTGTTTGTTCTATTCCATCCTCGAGACTCACTCTTGTTTCGTATCCGCAGAGTTTCGTAGCCAGAGTATTATCGCCCATAAGTCTGCTCACTTCGGAATTCTTTGGGCGAACCCGGCGATGGTCGGTTTTGATGTCCGGTCTTATTTCAAGTTGTTTGCAGACAATTTTCACCAGCCAAGCAATAGAAACCTCTTCACCCGCGCAAAGATTTAAAGTTCGCCCGGATGTCTTGGGCGAAATAGCCGCCAACGCCATTCCGCGAATCGTATCTTCTACAAAAGAAAAATCCCGTTTGGGAAATGTTGATCCTAGTTCGAATTTTCCTCGCTGTAATCCCTGTAGAATGATGGTGGGAATAATCGCTCTTGCCGACTGGCGGGGTCCGTAGCAATTAAATGGCCTGACAACGGTGACCGGAATTTCGTATGAGCGCGCCATAGCAAGAGATATCTTTTCAGCCGCCAGCTTCGACGCCGCATAGGGAGATTGCGGATTTTGAGGATGATCTTCATCCATCGGTGTAATCTTGGCAGAGCCGTAGACTTCCGATGTAGAGGCAACCAGAATTCGTTCGAGCTTCTTTGAAGATTTCGCGGCCATAAGCAAATTAGTAGTTCCCAGCGCGTTAACTTCCATGAAATCCTGCGGGGAAAGATATGAATACGGTATCGCGATTTGCGCGGCCAGATGGAAAATATAGTTTTGATTCGCTACCGCTCTACCCAGCGATTCCGAATCGCGCATATCCCCGAAAGCAACTTTGATTTTCTTGAGCGCTGGCGAGTCTGTCAGATTCCCCAATGACGCGCCAGAGGTGTATCTAAAAAAAGCAGTCACTTTGGCGCCGAGGCTTGCCAGAAATTCAACCAGATGTGAGCCGATAAATCCGCCCGCTCCGGTCACAAGGATTTTGGCTCCTTTGAGTTCGGAAAGTTTTTTATCCTGTGTCCTTTGGTTTTTCATCCGGTTTTATCAGCTGCGGAATCAGGTAAATTGATTTCAACCTTCGCGCGATAGAGAAGATAAGAGTCATTCCCCGCAAAGTCGAATCGTCTCAGAAGTTCATAATGTCTATCCAGTATTCCGCTTTTTGTTATTTCGCCGGTGGATGGGGTCAGGTTCGATATAAATAACCAGTGGCCGGGATTTTCTAACAATTGATCCCGAATGAACCGAGCGTATTCGCGCTTGCGATTGTATTCTATCACTTCTGGCGAGACCAGACCATCGCGGTCTATTATTCTTCCGCGAAAATGGTATCCCAAATAGCCGATATCTTCAGCAATCACAACGTCATCGCATGCGGCGTTATTCGCCAGATACTTTCCGGCGGCGATGTGCTGATCGAGATATATTTGTGTCTGAATTTTTTGATAGAAAGCGATTTGTGAGAGCTTGGGGTAAATTTGAAGACTTATGGCGATAACTATGCCCGCAACTATACCTTTCACAACAAATGCGCGGTTTGTGAGTATCAGCCCTATTCGGACCAGTCCGGCCAGACCAGCGCCCAGGAAAAGAACCCAGAGAGGGTTTAGAGGAGATTTGTACCAGAAAAATAAATTTGTATGCGCAGACGCAAGCACGAATGTGAGCGCTAACACGAACAACGCCTCAAGCCAGCCCCAGTAGACTCTAATTAGCGTATAGATTAGTCCCCCCAGCGCTCCGGCGACAGTAATCCACCCTGCTATATCATTTAGATTCCAGAGTCGAACGAGTCTTTCCCAGAAGCTTCCCGTATCGCTCCAGAGATAAAGCGCAAGTTTGGCCGGAATTGAATTGGGGATGGGCGAACCGAAATACATCCACGCGAAAATCACCCAGGGCAAAATAATAACCGCGCAAATTGAGATTTCTTTCCAGAGATTGTTTCTGTCTGTCACAAGTCTAAACAAGACATACAGCCCGATCAGAAAAATTCCCTCTGGCCTGAGCATTGTTCCCAAACCCGCCAGCAATATGGCTAAGGGATATCTGGCGGTGAGAACGAAATAGAAAAAGGCTATTGTCGCCAGTGTGAAAAGGGGTGTTTCAAGTCCTGATATGTCACTGTTAATCGCGTTGGGCCAGATCGCGTAAAGAATCGGAGCGACAGCGCTCATTTTTCCCAGCTTGAGCTTCAAGCCGAATAAATATAAGACCAGCCCGGTCAATCCGCTCGACACAAGTCCCAAAATAGCGGATGCCCAATAAACTGAAACTCCCAGCAGATTTAATGAAGCGAGAATAAGAGTGTAAAGTGGATTAGTGGTACCCAGAACGCGTTCGCCAATGTTATAGACGTATCCATAGCCCGATGCGATATTTTCCGCGTAACGATAAGTAATGAGAGCGTCATCGACATGAGTGGCGCCGATTGAAATAAAATATAAACGGACTCCAACTACAACAGCAGACAGAGCCAGGCCGATTATTAGCGGAGAATTTTTGAAATCGTATTTCACGCGCTACTCTTACGCGATAGTTTCACGCGATCTTGTCACGCGTTTGCGTCTCGCTCATGTGAGACACATTGGCGAACAATTACGGGTTATTGGCAGAGAATTTGGTTTCTTTCGCAGATAATTAAAGTCACCAGAGTAGAGCCGCGCTTTAACGCACGGGCCTATGTTTACCCTCTGCGAGTTCTCTGAAATACTTTCTACCCATTGCGGCCACAACACCTGAGAGCGCAATGATCCCTATCAAATTAGGCAAAGCCATTAAAGCATTGGCCACATCCGCGAAATCCCATACCAGTTGAAGATTAATTATCGCTCCCAGAAATGTCGCTGTCAGGAAAAGAATTTTGTAAGGCAGGCGCGAGCGATCGCCAATTAGATACTGTATGCCTTTCTCGCCGTAGTAGGACCAGGTAAGAATGGTCGAAAAACCAAAAAGAACTACGCCGACAGTAACCATGATTTTGCCAAAACCAGGTAGCACACTCTCAAAAGCCGCGGATGTCAGTGGGCTACTATTTAATCCGAGCAGATTGACTTCAGGAGACCACAGCCCTGTGCTGATTATCACCAAAGCCGTCATCGTGCAGATTATCAGCGTATCAATGAATGGCTCAAGCATGGCTACCAATCCTTCTTTGACCGGTTCGTCCACTTTCACTGCCGCGTGGGCCATCGGCGATGATCCCAGCCCCGCTTCATTGGAAAACACCCCGCGCTTCATTCCCCAGGTTATCGCCATCCATACCGAAAATCCGGCTGCGCCACCAGTGGCGGCGACGGGGTTGAACGCGTGTTTGAAAATCAATCCGAAACTTGGCAGAATGTGTTCGGCGTTTAAGAACAACACCAGCATAGCCGAACCGACATATACGATTGACATAAAGGGAACAAGCTTTTCTGAGACTTTGCCAATGCGTTTGATACCGCCGATTATGACCGTTCCCGCCAGGACCGTAATGCATACTCCGACAATCAGTCGCAGAGTGAATTCAAAATCTGTACCTGATTGTTCAAATATATCTACAACCGAAGCCGCGATCGTATTAGACTGAACCCCATTTCCTGCGCCCAGCGCCGCCAGAGCTGTGCAGGCGGCGAAAAAAAGCGCCAGCGGTTTCCAGCGCTTGCCCAAACCTTTCTCAATAAAATACATGGGGCCGCCGCGCACAGAACCGTCGGCGTCAACTTCGCGGTATTTAACCGCAAGCGTGCATGACGTAAATTTGATCGCCATACCTAAGAAGGCGCTGACCCACATCCAAAAAATCGCTCCGGGACCTCCAAAGTAAATTGCCGTAGCCACTCCCGCGATATTGCCAATTCCCACTGTGGCCGCAAGCGCCGCTGTCAGAGCCTGAAAATGTGTAAGCTCACCTACATCCTCCGGTTTATCATACTTCCCGGAAATAAGAGCGGCGGAATGGCCCAACCCGCGAACCTGGATGAATTTGTTTCGGACACTAAGAGCGACACCCGTGGCCATAATCGCCAGTACCATAGGCACTCCCCAGACCACATCAGATATTTGCTTCAAGATTTGGGTTAGTTCATCCACGAAACAATTCTCCT
>JACZUZ010000357.1 GCA_022572905.1 Candidatus Zixiibacteriota bacterium
TTGGATATTCGTTATGAGGATGATGATGTTCTTGTTGTGAATAAGCCGGTCGGGATGGTCATTCATCCCGCTGTGGGAAATCGTACCGGCACGCTCTTGAATGCGCTCCTGGGATTAGCCGCAGAGCGCGCGGTCGAATGCAATCTCGAACGCGCCGGAATTATCCACCGGTTGGACAAAAACACCAGCGGGCTTTTGATCGTGGCCCGGAATGAAAAAGCCGCTCGTTATCTTCAAGCTCAATTGAAGGAGCGCAAAATCAAGAGAGCGTACTTGGCTCTTGTATGCGGCCATCTAAAAAATGATCAGGGTGAAATAAACGCTCCCATAGGCAGATCAATAAAAGATCGGAAAAAAATGGCCGTCACCAATGTTGCGTCGCGCGAGGCCTTGACTCAATATCAAGCGCTGGAAAGGTATGAGTCGCATACTCTGCTCAGAATCTCGCTGATCACCGGTCGCACCCACCAAATTCGCGTGCACTTAGCCCACTTGGGTCATCCGGTCTTTGGCGATCCGGATTACGGGGGGCGTGAAAAATGGCATAAGGGAATCTTCGCTCCCCAGCGCAGACTGTCTCAGGAGCTGTTGAAAGATTTCAATCGCCAGGCTTTGCATGCCTATAAAATTGCTTTTGAACATCCTGTGACAGGGAAACAGGTCGAAATTATAGCTGAGCCCCCAGAGGATTTCGCGAGACTCCTCCGAAAACTGGGCAGCGAATTTATTGAAAAAGGCTTGAACCTTGACTAGCGCTCGCCCGTCGGCATAGATTGGTAGCTAGGTGGCGAGGGCCTTTATTCGTTTCAACAAATGAACTAATTCTTAGGAAATTTGTTATTTCAATTCCCGATTCAAAAGATACAAAATCCAAATCAAGCGGGATGACATACAGCCTCGCCGGCGTGGATATAAAAGCGGGTGAGCGGGCGGTTGATTTGATACGCGAACATGCGCGTTCGACATTTGGCCCTGAGACTTTGAGCGAAATCGGCTCCTTCGGAGCGCTTTTCGCACCGGATCTCACAGGAATTTCCGAACCGGTGCTTGTGTCATCGGCCGATGGGGTCGGCACGAAGCTAAAGCTGGCCAGCATGACTGGCGTTCACGATACTGTCGGCGCCGATCTGGTGAATCATTGTATTGACGATATTATCACCACCGGCGCGCGGCCGTTATTCATGCTCGACTATATCTCCACCGGCGCGTTATCTCCTGAAATCGTGGGTGAAATTGTAAAAGGCATGGTTGGCGCTTGCCGCGAATCCGGCGTTTCGTTAATCGGTGGTGAAACCGCGGAAATGCCCGGATTCTATTCACCCGGAGACTATGATCTGGCCGGGTTCATTGTCGGCGTGGTTGATCGCACTAATATAGTTACTGGTGAAAATATCCAACCGGGCGATAAGTTAATTGGACTAAAGAGCAATGGACTTCACACCAATGGTTACACACTGGCGCGACGAGTTCTTTTTGATCACGCCAAATTGGAACCAAGTACAAACGTCGATGAACTAGGTTGTAATGTCGGCGAGGCGCTCATGCGCGTTCATATTTCATATGCGGGCGTAGTTAAAGCCGCTGTCAATGTCCTGGGGAAAGATCTAAAAGGAATGGCTCATATAACTGGCGGTGGGATACGGGGAAATCTTTCGAGAATTATACCCGACGGAATGGTTGCGCATGTGAATCCGTCAGCATGGACGGCGCCGCCGATATTCTCTTTCATTCAAAATAAAGGCGATATAGCTGAGGCCGAAATGTATCGCGCTTTCAACATGGGCATTGGATATATTATTGTCGTCTCGGAAGAAAAAGCGACCGACATTTTGAAACTGGAAGGCGCACGCGAGCATGGCGCGACAATTATCGGCGAAGTCAGGAATCTTGCTGGAACCAAAAGTGTTGATTCAGCCCCACAGAACGCAAAAGCAAGTGTCTCGAAAGTGTCTATATTGAATATTGATAACTAAAATGGTACTCCTTGCAATACTTGACGGACTCGGCTTGCGTTCTGATTCAAAAGACAACGCTGTTTGCCTGGCAAAGACTCCCACATTAGAGCGGCTTGTTAAAGAGTGTCCCAATATTCCGATTGATGGTTCCGGTCCTGCGGTGGGATTGCCTGCGGGTCAGATGGGAAATTCCGAGGTCGGGCATTTGAATATCGGCGCCGGCAGAGTTGTTTATCAGGACATTACACTGATAGATGAATTCATTCGCGACGGAAATTTCTTTTCCAATTCGTTGTTAGCGACAGGAATGAAAGGGCTCAAAATGCGCGGCGGAGCTTTGCACTTGTTGGGTCTGGTGAGCGACGGACGCGTACACAGCTCGCTATATCATCTTTCAGCCCTTGTCAGAATGGCCGCCATGTTCAAACTGCCGCAAGTGTATTTGCACGCTTTCACTGATGGACGAGACACATCTCCAACCGCGGGCGCGGGATACATAGAGCAGGCGCTAGGGTATTTCAGCGAGTTTGGAATTGGAAAGCTGGCGACCGTAATCGGGCGCTATTGGGCGATGGACCGCGACAGGCGCTGGGAGCGCACTCAACTTGCCTACGACGCGATGATAAAACGCGAGGGCGCAGTTGTGGCTGATCCTGTTGCGGCGCTGAAAGAACAATACCAGGCGGGCGAAACGGATGAATTTGTTAAACCGCTTATCGTTGAACAAGAGCCTGACGCTAACACCGCGATCAAGAATGGCGATTTGGTAATTTGTTTTAATTTCCGTGCGGATCGTCTGCGGCAGATTTGTTATTTTCTAACCGGGAGCGCTCTAAAGGGCGCGCCAGCGCCAGGGGCCTTGGGTGTGGATTTGATAACAATGACCAAATATGACGGAGAATTGGAGGCGAAGATAGCGTTTGCGCCGCGTCACATGAATTCCATTCTGGGAGAGGTTGTTTCCAATCATTCACTCAAGCAATTGCGTATATCTGAAACAGAAAAATATCCGCATGTGACGTTTTTTTTTAATGGCGGGCGCGAGGAGCCATTCCCCGGAGAAGAGCATAAGCTAATAGC
>JACZUZ010000358.1 GCA_022572905.1 Candidatus Zixiibacteriota bacterium
CTTACTCGTGGCGCTCCTGACGCTCTTAAGCGCGCTGGGACTTATGGGGCATTTGGGAATTCCCGTAACGCTGGTAACAACTATTTTGCCCATAATACTCATGGCGATTTCCATTACCGACTCTATACATATACTCGAAAGAGTTCAGGACGAACTCAGCGCAGTAAAAGATAAAAATACTGTCGCGCAAGTTTCGAGTGTCAGCATGAAGGAAGTCTCCGCGAACGCTATTAAGCAAATCGCCTGGCCAATAGTCGCCACATCGGTCACCACCGCCCTGGCTCTGCTTTCGTTCTTGAGCGCCGGCATGGCGCCAATGCGTCATTTCGGAATATTCACCTCGATTGGTATTTTGATAGCAATGATTTTGAGCCTGACTCTCGTTCCCGCTTTGATCTCAATAATGCCGGTCAAGTTTTTCTCCCGCTTTGGAAAAAGCGGCAAGATTCGCAAGAGCTCCTCAACAGCGCTTATCGCTCGCAATCCGCTCGTATCATTTTGGGGCGGAGTTGTCTTTCTGGCGTTAGTTGCGCCGGGTCTTTTATATCTTACTGTGCAGGATTCCTGGATAGACAATTTCAGCGCTAACTCAAGACTCGCGAAGGCGGAGCGAATCTATAACACCAATTTCTGGGGGAGCTATCGCTTTGATATAACAGTCACCGAAGAATCGGGGGATTTTCTCACACCGTCCGGTGTATCGACAATGAAAACTCTAATTCGTATAACCAGTGACGCTCCATTCGCCAGAGGAGTAGTCACATTTCTGACGCCTCTGGAAGCGATAAAGACATCAATGGGACATAAGGGGTCAATTGAGAGTTATTCGGAGGAGCTTTTGGCGGAGCTGACCACAGTCGCCGATCTCTCTCAAGACAGATCGGGGCTGACACAATTATTGACACAGGACGCCGCGATAGCCAGAGCAAGGATCTTCGTAAATACACCGAATTATCAGCGCGGAGACTCGCTACGAAAATTTCTCGCCGTAAAGCTGTCAGAAGATGCGAACCTCGCTCTAAACAAATTTCATTTTAGTGGAGATATTCCTGTCGCCGTTGAAATTGTGGAATCTATTGTAACAAATCAAATGCGCTCAATCGGCTGGACCGTGCTCGGAGTTCTGGTAATTCTTTTTCTGGTGTTCCGCAGTGTTCGGCTTTCGCTGATCGGCATAATACCGTCTGTCCTGGCTATGGTTATTGTCTTCGGGCTGATGGGGTACTTCGGGATGGCGGTTGGAATTGCAACAAGCGCATTCGCCAGCCTGACTATTGGCGTTGGCGTCGATTTCGCCCTGCACTTTATTTACAGATACAGAAACGAGGCTGAAAAACTAAAAGGCGCTAATACTATGAGCATGTCACAAGAGACAAAGAAAATCGCCCTGCGCGAAACAGCCCGAAAAACCGGAGTGGCCATTCGCTGGAACGCTATTGTTCTCTCGCTGGGTTTCCTCTCTCTCTCGCTGTCTGAAATAGGCCCCAATCGTGTTCTCGGTATTCTCCTCGCGGGAGCAATGGTCGCGTGTTATCTGGCGACTTTTGCATTTCTGCCTCGTCTTCTAACGCGATTCCTCGCGATTGTGATTGTTTGCGGACTTGTTTCGACTGCGCCCGTCAATGCGCAGGATAGCCTCGTTCAATTTGAAAATGCCAATTTTAAGAACGACCGTCGCGCCGAAAAAATATTCGCCAAAATCGAAAAGAGATTCCGCACAACTCCGCGCGCGATCAAGATGGATATCAAAACTACTTACCCGAACAATCGCTTCCTCAATCGCATTATGTGGGGCGTGACTAATAACAGCGAGAAGCGCTCATGGTTGTTGTATGTTGTCACCGAACCAAAGCGCCTTGGTGGCACTGCGTTGCTCCTGAACGACAACGACGCCGACGGCCCCCCCGATTCGAGCTGGCTCTATCTGCCAGGATTCAAACACTTTCGCCATATCAGCGGACGCGCGCACAAAACCCTTGTGCCGGGAACGACTCTCTCCTATGAAGACTCCCGCGGATATATCTCCACCGAGAAATATTTTTTCCGCTTTCAGGAGATTCCCAATTCCCGCAAAGATACGGCTTATATTATCGCCTGGCCGAAAACCGATTCTATTTCTCAAGACCTCGGGTATTCGAAACTCGAAATCGCCGTCGACCGCAGGAAGTTTCTCGTGGCTCGGGTCCGATTTATCGGACTAAGAGGACAAACAGTCAAATTCTATCGTGTCCTCAATACGACAAAACTCGCTGGCATGTGGCTACCGTCCGAGGTCACCTTAAAAATTCACGCCAGCGAAATGGTCACACTCGCCCGCTACTCATACTGGAAACTCTCCCATGAACCGGCTGAGAGTATTTTCACTCCGTCAATTGACAGCGTCAAGTTTCTCCCCCGCCTGCTGGATGTGCTGGAACGCAACGGTATAGACATCGAAAATTGAGTTTCGCTCCTTCTTGTGGCGGGGACAGGGTCGGGGGCATGTGACACGGATGTGATTGACGATCCCCCACTGTCACACTATCTGTTTGTATGCGCAGTCGCGGATTTCGACAGCGCTTGAAATATGATTGAACCGATGAGCGTCCGCGTAACAGACATAAGAGAGCCACGCAGAGACAGGCGCTCTGAACAAGAGCTGGAAGGGTCACAGGCCCCGCAGGCCTCGCAGGCCTCGCAGGCCTCGCAGGCCCCGCCGACGAATGCCTGCACGGGGTTTCCTTCACCCGCCGCCGACTATATCGAGCGCAGCCTCGATCTCAACGAACATCTAATCTCCCGCCCTGCGGCAACGTTTTTCATGCGCGCCAGCGGTGACTCTCTGCGCGATGATGGTGTGCGCGACGGATCGCTCTTGATTGTTGATCGTTCGCTAACCCCGCTTCACAACCAGATTGTCGTCGCCACGCTGAATGGCGAGCTTGTTGTCAAGCGAGTAGCTCTTAAGGGTAACACCGTGGCGCTCACTGACCGAGACTCGCGTTCGGTTACACTCGCCTCCGATACCGACGCGGAAATCTGGGGAGTGGTC
>JACZUZ010000359.1 GCA_022572905.1 Candidatus Zixiibacteriota bacterium
GCCGCTTGCTCTTTGAAACAGCTAACGAGAATCACGGTCATAGTCGGCAGAAACAGGATGGTTGCATAGCGATGTGGCGTCATGGAATGACTTCAAACCGCTCTACTGTCAGCGTGTACGGGTGTCCGTGGTGTTCTTGAGGGACAACGTAGGCCAGTAGACCTTCGACCCTGATTTGATTCTTGGAGTTTTCGATTTCTTTACGAAGTTTCTGGAGCTGATCGTTCTTCTTTAAAATGAACATGAAATCTGAACTCCTATTTCTGAGAACGAGAGTACCGCCGTGGTTTTCAACTGTTCCAACTACTCTTGCGGTTATCTGCCTGGGTGTGAAGCCCGCATCGTCAACGACATCATTTAGCCTTTCGACACTGATTGATTCACCCTCTTTGTTTGTGAGAGTGGCGATTCCCTTGTCGATATTGATTTTCACTTTGCTAACGCCTTCGATTTTCTTAAGTTTCTTTTCCAAACCGTAGGCGCAGAACGGACAAGCCATGCCGTCAACCGCTATGACAACTTCTTCCACCTGTGCATTGAGCGTTGGTGATACACCTATGCCGAACATCAGCATGGATAACATTAGCGTGATCGACTTTCTCATGATTTGTTTTCCTTTCAATTAAACTTTGTTTGATCTGTCATTCCCGCTCGTGTTTTCTTATGAATTTGATATTACTTTCAGTGCCATCCTTCGGTTCTAGAACAATAGTACCCTGGTTCCAAATGAGATTGTCCAATCAGTAGCCAACTGTGTACCGTTAGGCTCATTCACAATAGGGTACTGAAACGACACTTCAACCAGCCATTGTCGACCACCAACATATTGGAGGCCCGGAGATAAAAAGAGCGTCGTTCCTCCCGAATTGCCATCTTTTGCACCATTTACTTCGCTCTTAGCAGCCGTAGTTCCATTTAGCTCCAAATAACCGTTTAACTGAGGCGAAGGATATGTTTCGTAAACTGCAGGCAGAAGACGATATCCCAGAGCGAGATTATATGAGAAGCTGTTGCCAAAATCCAGGGAATCTCTCGAAGTGTTCTCATTGTATATTCCCTCTATGAAAACACCTACTCTATTCTCAATCCAACCGGCAACTGTTGAGAAGAAATAATCTGTCGATCCCGTACCAAGAGCCGGTTGAGCGTCGTCATCACCTGTTGGAAGTTTTACTCCCACTTTGGAAGCCACGCGAACAGTCTTGTTTTTCTGGTCGCGTTGGTATATCAAATATTTCGCGGACAGTTTTATGTCTCCTATGCCGGAGCTGGATACGTCGCCTGTTGTTTTGTCGAGGCTAATATTCATGTAAGGGAAAATCACGCCTATCTGCAATTTGTCGGAGTACAGATTATACGGTAACGCTACCGGCGTAACCCAGGCTGCAATATTTCTATCTAACGTGTCCGATATTTCTGTGCCATCGCGCAGGAGGGTCGCTTTGCGGGTAATCTTGACAAAGCTTCGAACTCCTCCTCCGGAGACGCCGAGCATAATCGGCGTGTCTGTGTTGATCGGTGGTCCCTGTGCAAGAGCATCAGTTAGGGGAAACAGAATTATGCACGCCGCCACAGTTACAATCAGTTTGCACCAATTATTCATGAAGTGGCCAGGCTCCTTCCTCGGTACATTTTTTTACTCGTTCGTAAATCATAGACTAAACATTGTCTCATACTCAACCCTCCAGCGCCCGCAAGATCGGTACAATGGCATATGACATAAAGACACCTACGGTGTAAACTACAATAGATGTCCAGAGCATTATTCTGGAGAAGCTCCCGGCAACTTCACAACCCTTGCCGCCGGTTATGGCGCAAGCTACGGCTCCCTTCGGACGGAAGGAAAGCAGAGCGTTAAACCCGATCAGAACGCCCGCCACCAGAAAAATCCAACCCTTGTTTTGAGATAGCGGAGCAAGCCACGGGAACGTTGACATCAATCCGACCACTGCTGATCCGCCGGCAATTGCAGCCAGTGAGGCCGGCAAGGCACAGCAGAGTAAGGTACCGGTGGAAGTAAAGAGCGCCAGGAAACTGATTGCCTTTTGTTTCACAACACTCCCTTCCCGCGAATTGCCCGGGATCGCGGTTAGAGTTTTCCTAAACATTGCTTTTCCCTTTCGACAAATCCTCTATGATTGGGCAGAGACCATTGCCGTCATTCTTTTCGCAATCATACAGTAATTTTGATAATGTTCTCTTCCAATTATTCAGGCTCTTAATTTGAGCGTCAATGAAATCGAGTTTGCTCTTAGCAATACTCTTCACTTTATCACGAGAGGTAATATTGCCGTCTGAAATCGCCAGAAGTTCCCTGATTTCCATCAAACTGAATCCGAGGCTCTTGGCATTCTTAATGAAGGTTAATCGCTCGACATCAGTGGAATCGAAAAGCCTATAACCCGCCTTTGTTCTCTCTGGTTTCCTAAGGAGTCCTTTTCTTTCATAAAATCGCAGGGTTTCTTTATTGACTTCAACCGCCCTGGCAAGGTCACCTGAATTTAGATGTTTAGTCTTCATCCTTTGATCCTCCCTTCATTACCTTTAACGCCCTGTACTATGGTACAATGTTTCAGTTTTTCTCAAAAAAATGGAAAGAGAATGCAAAATTCTAGTAACTAATTGATTCTCCTCCCGTTCTAAACTGGAAATCAACGAGCGGTCATTGACTGCGGAGGTTCGGTATTGATAACAAAGCCGGGTTGTGTTATCGTATAAGGGCGAACAGATAACGTAAGCTTAACTCTTGATGACTGGGAGAGAAAGTTCATAACACCAAACTAAGGAGCCGAATCATGGGGCGGCAAGTAATAGTCTATTCTCAGCCTGGCTGAATGTTTTGTAACAAAACGAAAGAGTTTCTTTCGCGCAATAACATTTCCTACGCAGAGCGCAACGTCGCCGAGGACGAATCAGCTCTCGAGGAATTAAAGCAAATGGGGCATATGACTACGCCCGTTATTGTAATCGATGGTACGCAGATCGTGGGATTCAACGAGGCCGAACTGATAAAACAGCTCGGACTATAAAC
>JACZUZ010000360.1 GCA_022572905.1 Candidatus Zixiibacteriota bacterium
GAATTACCAATGACTGAAAAAAGTATCGCAGCGCCGGTTGGAATAGATGAAAACAATGCGCATTTGCGCATTGGTGATGACTACGCTGAGAAGTATGGTTTCTACGACGCCGAGGCGGCCGCTAATTACTTTAAAAAAGGCGCCAAGGGCATAAACCATGACGTAGTTGAGAATATCTCGCGTATAAAGGAAGAGCCGGATTGGATGCGCAAGTTCCGACACGACGCGTTGGATATTTTCTTCTCCAAGCCCATGCCGACTTGGGGAGACACAAAACTTCTTGGCGAATTAGACTTTCAAAACATCTACTATTATATCAAGCCTACCGAAAAAAGCGCCCAGGATAAATGGGAGGATGTTCCGGAATATATCAAGCGTACGTTCGATAAACTCGGAATCCCTGAGGCCGAACAAAAGTTTCTCGGAGGAGTGTCGGCGCAATTTGAATCCGAAGTCGTATATCATTCCATGCGATCCGACCTTGAGGAAAAAGGAATAATATTTCTTGATATGGATTCTGCTCTCAAAAAATATCCTGATCTGGTGCGCAAGTATTTCGCAACAATAATTCCAGCGACAGACAATAAATTCGCCGCGCTCAACAGCGCTGTCTGGTCGGGCGGATCATTTATTTATATTCCCAAAGGTGTCGACGTCGGCGATCAGCCGCTTCAGGCATATTTTAGAATAAACTCCGAAAATATGGGACAGTTTGAACGGACACTTATCATAGCGGATGAAAACTCGCGGGTGCATTACATTGAAGGATGTACAGCGCCAATCTGGACGAGCGATTCGCTTCATTGCGCTGTCGTTGAGCTTGTGGCTATGGATGGATCATATATTCGTTACACTACGATTCAAAACTGGGCCAACAATATATACAACCTTGTTACTAAGCGCGCGATAGCGAAAGCGAATGCTACTGTCGAATGGGTGGACGGAAATCTCGGTTCCAAGCTGACTATGAAATATCCGTGCGTTTATCTGACCGGAGAAGGTGCTAAGGCGGAAATTCTATCCATTGCGTTTGCCGGAACAGGACAGCATCAGGACGCCGGCGCAAAAGTAATTCACGTCGCGCCTAATACGTCCAGCAGAATTACTTCAAAGTCAATTTCCAAAGACAAAGGAGTGGCCTCTTATCGCGGAATGGTTAAAGTGCACAAGAATGCCCATGGTTGCAAAGTCTCAGTCGAGTGCGACGCGCTATTGATAGGTAAAGAAGCTCGCTCGGACACATACCCGACAATGGAAATTGACAATGATCAAGTAAGAATTGAGCATGAGGCGCGAGTTTCGAAAGTAGCCGAAGAGCAGCTGTTTTATCTGACCAGTCGCGGTCTGACCGAGGATGAAGCCCGGTTGTTGATAGTAAACGGATTTATAGAACCCTTTATCAAAGAACTACCAATGGAATACGCTGTTGAAATGAACCGTTTGATCGAACTGGAAATGACTGGTTCGGTTGGATAATCTAGCGCCCCTCTTCAGCAGGAGTTAATCTTCAACAAGTGTTAATTAGTCAATATAAATATGTCAAATTCTAAGACAATTCTGGTAGAGCCGGAGGAAATTTCCACAGGAAATTCTCCGGACTGGCTTGAAACTCTAAAGCGCGAATCGCTGGACCGCTATAATTCGTTTGATCTTCCGCTTAGAAGCGCTCATCTCTGGCGCTACACTGATCCCGAGAAATTTCTCTATACCGGTAATGGAGTCAAGCCGATGGTCAGTTCGGACGCCTTTCCGGGATACGAAAATGCGCTTGAGCGCCTTCAAAATTCTGAGCTGTCGGCGGTTGTCGCCGATCATGCCGGGAGAGAGATTGAAGTTAAACTCGGCCAGGATATTTCAAGCAATAATGATATCTTCATAGCGCCGCTTCGCGAAGCGATTCAAGAGCGTCCGGAACTAATCAAATCTCGCCTCGGCTCAGTCGTAGGATCATCATTTGGCAAGTTCGAAGCGCTGAACTCAACGCTCTGGGCGGATGGGATACTGGTCTACATACCCAAGGGCATGGAACTGGAAAAACCGATCCATCTTTTTCATCGCGGCTCGACGAACGACAAATGGACATTCGTAAGAGTTTTGATTATCGCTGAGGAGGACAGCTCAGTTACTATTCTCGATGAATACCTTTCGGCAAATGATGAAGTGGCCGGGAAAAATAATACGGTTGTTGAGATTTTTGGGGGAAGAGCGAGCAGGATTCAGTATGTAGCTCTTCAGCGAAACAATCTGAACACTGTCTCGTATTTCTCGCAACGCACATTACTGGATGACGACGCCAAATCAACGCTTGTCATTGCCTCATTTGGCGGGAAACTAAGCAAGTCTGACCTCGGCGCTGTTCTCAAAGGAGCGCATGCGGAGAGTCGTCAGTACGGGTTGGTGTTTGGCTCCGGTAAACAGCTCTTTGACCACCACACGGTCCACTTGCATCAAGGCTCCCACGGCTACTCAAATCTGGACTTCAAAGTGGCGCTGAAAGATAAATCGCGTTCTATTTATACCGGGTTGATCAGAGTCGATGCGAACACACCATACTGCGAGGCCTATCAAACCAATCGGAATCTGCTCTTGAATCGTGGCGCCCGCGCGGAATCAATACCGGAGCTTGAAATCTTGTGCGACGAAGTTATCTGCACCCATGGCGCTACAGTTGGGCCCATTGATCCTATGGAGATATTCTATTTGAACAGCCGCGGGATTCCACGTACGGAGGCCGTTAGAATGATTGTGCGTGGCCATGTGGAGCCTACATTGAAAGAACTCTCGGATGTGATTCGCGAGCGAGTAAGCGAGTTCGTAGAAGAGAGACTTAATTCACTTTAAGGAACCAATAATAATGTCTTCTAAAGAGCTTGCGGGTTTCACCCGGGTGGCGCGTCTTGATGAGGCCCCGGAAGGTGAGGCCCGAACGTTTGATATAGGCGATGAATCAATCGCTATTTGTAATTACAACGGATCAATATATGCGATTAGCAATACCTGCACACACGATGACGGTCCGCTGGGTTCGG
>JACZUZ010000361.1 GCA_022572905.1 Candidatus Zixiibacteriota bacterium
AATTCGAGCATATCGGCTCCTGACAACGCTTTTAGTCGGACTTCCTCGGCCAGGAGCGAATCCTCCAGTACAATGTGTTGAATTCTGAGGGGTCGCTCGATAACATAGTCAGACTGGTGGTTCTCATAGTATTGAAGAGCCTCATTATCTGTTATCCCTACTGTGCTGAGAGTGCGAAACCTCAGTATTACTGCACGAGCCAATCTTTGGTTAATTTTCCCCTTGCTCTCCACAACTTCCGGCCACTCTTCAATCCCCAGATCCTTTGCCGCTCGGACAAACAACAAATCTATTGTGAATTTTTCAAATACCTGACGTCGTTGCGCGGCAGTCGCTTTCCTGCCTTGCACGCCCATCTCCAGCAAGTCTAATTGTCCCAAACAGTCTCTAATTCTAACTGTGTCGAACGCTTCGGACACTACGACCCAATGCATAGTATCCAACTTATGCGGATCCATATTGATAGCGGAATCACTGTAAGTAATTGCATATTCTTCGCGTAATGAATCAATAAGCAGTGTCGCCTGCTTCCGAATTTCTATGCCTTTTAGGTAATCACTCACCATTTCAAAATTGTCAAAAGTGAGATTCGGAATACCCATGAACATGCGATCGTAGATAAAAATCAAATGAACTCCATCTCGAGTGGCTACAGGCCCCAGCGTTGTTAAGAGTGGAACTCGTTTGTCATATACCAATTCCTCTATCTCGGAGCATAGACCGAATCTTTCGACCCATCCTATCCTGCCACCGAATTTCCCGCGTCTACGATCCATGGAATACGTTTTGGCGGCTCTGCCAAAACTCAAAGAGTCTCTAATTCCTTTTTTTATCACTCTCAGTTTTCGATAAATCAGCGAATCCAATTCCTCGTCGAGCATTGCGCGATATTTCGACGAATCAGCTCCTTGCCGATATCCGTCGCGACTCAAGACTATGTGAGCGATATTACATCTGGCTTTATATGTATAAAGATCAGGTCGACCATAATAATACTCCACCGCCTCCGAAGAGTCCACCTGAACGGTTTCGCTGAAAAAACCAAACAACAGCCTATCCTTAAGTAAAACTCTGACATTTCTCTCGTATTCTCGGTAAATCGCCGGATTCGTTGTCAAATCAAAGTCATATGCTTTCAGTGATACCAGCGAATCAATTATCATATCTTTTAATGTGTCATAAGCCTCGCTCGAATCAACGAAACCTCCGCCGCGATGCATTCCGCTTCTGTCTAACCTTCGCACCAAATCAGTTGCGTAAAAGATTATCGTATCGTTCACCGTCACCAATGCAGTATTCTTGTACTCAATGTTTGACGGGGAAAAATAAGGGCTTCCGCAACCTCCGGCAAAAACCGCGACTACCAACGCAGAAAAGAATATTCTTCCGAAGAAAAGTCCTCTGGAGTATAGAAGGAATAACATTGAAACTTTTTTTCCATTAATCATTACATTCTCTTTCGTTCGGAACACTTATCCAATCCGCCACTCGATTTCACCTAATGCTAAAGTCAAACCTGCTCGTGCCTGATGTATTGACGTGATCCACTGAAAATCAGAGCGAGTCCATGGTTTCGGACTCCGCTGAAACGAATTTAGCAAATCGGGCCAGAAAATCAACCCGTATGATTTGGAGATTAAAACCTCGCCGGATGAGAAGTTGAGCAAATCTATTCGGGTGCGGTGATTGGGTACGGATTCGTTTTGGCGACTTGATCGATTGGACTTACCCCAGACTCAAGGTAGTTTCGGAATTTCAAGTAGAAAGTTGCTCCCGAACCCTCGCTCGACTCTACGTCCAACGATACTTTCATTGATTCTGACAGTCTGTAAACTATAGCCAGCCCCAACCCGGTACCCGAATTCCTGGTGGAGTAAAAAGGTGTGAATATTTTGGATAGCGCCTTTTGCGGAATACCGGGTCCGTTGTCATGTATAGAAAGCAGTGTCCTTCCGCCTTCAGGCAATTTTAAGACTGCGATTTCAATTTTCTTTGACGCCGAACATACGCTGCCCAGAGCTTCAAACGCGTTCAAAACGAGATTGAATACAATCTGTTTCATCTGGTCCTCGTCCCCTACTACATATATCACAGATTGTGTTGAAAGAAAACTAACTTCGATATCGAGATTATACGATGGATGTTGTCTTATCATTTCAAGCGCTTCCACGACAACGTGACAGAGATCTACTTTGTTGTAAGCTATTCGCCCGATTCGAGCATAAGAGAGAAAGTCCCCAAGAATACGATTTAACCGTGCGCTTTCTTTTATTATCAACTCCAGCAATCTGTCTCCCTCAGAACTGAACCGACTTTCACCTTCGCGACGCTCTTTTGCAAGTTCCTGGGCCGAACCGGCTATTGCGGCCAATGGATTCCTTATCTCATGCGCGATAGAAGCAGAAAGCTCTCCGACAGCGGCCAGGCGATCATTCCGGCGAACTTTTTCCTGTAAAGCTTTTGTTTGCGAGATGTCCTGAAAAATTGCAATAACACCCAGAGCGCCGTCTTCTCCTCCCGAAATGGTAGCCGTAGAAACTCCGAGCGGCATGAAAGTTCCGTCTAGTCTCTCAATTTCGACTTCGGCCCGGGGGCGGCCCACTCCATTGTCCAGTACCATTCTAAGTTCGCGTCCCAGCTCTACGGTTCTTCCGGAGAGCACACGGCGGTAATCTTTCCCCTTAACAGTCTTTTCAGGAGTTTCGAGTATCATCTCGGCCGCTCGGTTGAATAGAACTATTTTCCCCGCATAATCAACTGTTACCAAACCCGCGCTCAGTTTCCGCATTATTTCATCTGTTTGAAATCTGGCGTGACTAAGAGCCCTGGATGCGAACTCCAATTCTCGATCGCTCGAGCGAACTCGCACTGAAAAATATGCGGACACTCTTTCCGATATTTCTCTTTGTTTTAGTCATATCAAGCGGCCTATCTGCTCAAGTAGTAGATGATTCATCTCGTTCCATGAATAAAGTTTATCTGTACGGTTCGAATGATAATGTAGTTGTGGTGGGTAAAGTA
>JACZUZ010000362.1 GCA_022572905.1 Candidatus Zixiibacteriota bacterium
AGGAATAACTGTTCATAAAGGCAAGGCTAACCGAATCCGAGATCGCTGAGTCAACAACAATGATCGTATCCAATATATCAGTCCGATATGAAATCGTATCCACATACGCTGTGGAAACGCCGTCATATGGTATCCCTACCATAGCAAGCCTTGGAGAGATCCCGTTCAGAAGGGTTGAATTAGGAACAACAAAAAACGGTTTGAAACAATCATCGCCGACGGTAAATGAATTCTCCAGAAAAATAAAAGTATTCGCGTTGATTTCCGGTGTCGCTTTACTTGCTGGAATAATTTCGAGAAAAGGATATGAGTCGTGAATAAGCGTGTCGACCACGCTTTCAGCGCCGACGAGTCTGGTTTTGAAGAACGGAACAGCGTCGGGATAGAACTCCGCTTCCTCGAAGCGCATTCCCGGAGGCGCGAATTTGGCCCGGCTCCCGGAAAACACACACCATATTCCAAATTCCTGCAGAACGCTACTTAGATTATATGCGCCGCCGGTATGGGCGATTATAGCTGAGTCTGCCGCAATTAGAAAATCAGGCCCCTGTCTTCCGCATCCACGCCAGATGCCTCGCATCAGCATTGGCCCAAATTTTTCTTCCAGGTAAATAGGAAAAACGCCCATGGAGTAATGAAATAACCCGAATTCAGTACCCGGAGCGCCTGCAGTTTGCAGAGATTTATATGCGCGGTCAAAAGGAGTTGGTAAATTTTTTAAATAGCCGTAGTAATCATTGATGTCATCGTAGATATATTCTTCCATCGACACCGACGACATCTCCAGCCAGTATATTCTATTAAAAGCCCCCTCGAATTCAAATGCGTCTATACCGAAATGTATTGCATGGAAAAACTCATGTGCGGCCGTTACCCTGACTGCGTCGAGGGGTCGCGCCTTGTAGTCATTGACAAAACTAAATATATCTTCAATGTAGTCGTTGTCAATCTCAATGTAGGACGTGTAGGACGCGAACGGACTAATTGAGTCGAAATGAAACGGCGCAAGCTCATCGCTACGCGTCAGTCCAAAAAACCCGTCCGGCCCTAGATTATGAACATATACATCATACAGACTATCCGGATTTAGTGCAGTGTCACGTGTGGTGTAAATAAAGTCATTCGGCGGAGGCGGGTATTGCAGGAAACCACTGGTAGTGTCCCCCAAGATTATCATTTTCACGGAATCGAAAATATCCGCCACTGCATTGACATAATCCGGAACACCATCAGCGCCCGGAGCGCCCAGAGCGCCGATTACATCCACACTGGCGTTCTTAACAGCGTCTGATCCCGACTTAGCATAGTGAATCTTAAAATAACCTGAAGGGCTGTCGTATCTGAAAGGCAACAACGGCGGCGCCATCGCCAGAGCGACTTTCGCTCTCAAGGATGGTTCGAGCTGATCCATTAGTTGATTTGCAAGAAGTCCGAAATGCGTTCCGCATTTTATCGAACGGTCGCTGTAAAATCCAGTAGCTTCCCCTTCGCTCATTTTATCAAGCAATATCTTTCGATTTTCAGAGCGCTGTTTATCAGCCCAGGCGCTTGAACCGGCCAATATTATGAGAGAGAATCCGAAAAGGAGCGAGCAAGTTTGATTGATCTTGTTCATATTAGACTGTTCATACCGATCTTGACCAAAAAGAGTTTCTCAGTTCAGCCTCAGTTCCAAGAGTGTCTTAGTTACAAGAAGCGGCGCGTTCTTTCATTTTTTCCAATAGTTCATACGGTACTTTTTCTTCACCAACCCTGCCGTGATGATCGTCCCTTCCATGATAATCACTTCCACCCGAAATCAGCAATTCATATTTTCGGGCGGCTTCCCGCAGTCTTTTCCGCAAAGCCTGATTTGAGCTGGGATGATAAATCTCCACTCCGTCAAGTCCGTCTTTAGAAAGTCTTTCGATGGCCTTCTCGGCGTCGTTGACTCCGGGATGGGCCAGAAAAATCAGCCCACCCGCTTTATGAGCCAACTCAATCACTTCTTTCGGGAGCATATTTTCCTTTTCAACGTACGCGGGTTTCTTGTACCCGATCCAGCGCCAAAAAGCCTCGTCGTATGATTTGACAGCGCCACTTTTCAACATTGCGTCGGCAATATGCGGCCGCCCGATGGGACTTCCGTTGGCAATTTTCTCCACTTCGGAAAAATCGATCTTGAGTCCAAGATCGTTTAGAGATTCAACAATGCGCTGACCACGAGTGTTCCGCATGCGTTGAAAATCGTTAATGGCGTTCGTCAAATTCGATCCGTCTTTTGTGCTACTCCAATCAATCAAATAGACCAACAGATGCAAATCCTCACCGGGTATTCCGGCGGAAAGCTCAACACCTGTTATCAGTTCCGGGTCATTCTCGTTTATTATTTTCTCGATTTCGATTGCGCCTTTGAATGTGTCATGATCCGTAACGGCAAAAGCGCTGACACCGGACTTACGCACAATTTCCAACAGATCCGCCGGACTGGTCACGCCGTCCGAGGCCGTGGTGTGCATATGCAAATCAATGTATTTTTCAGATGGCTCGGTCATTGGGCTTAGAATTTCGGCTAAGCGGCGAAACTTTCATTTACAGTTTTCTTTACCTGAGAGTTGATTTTCTCAGCTTCGGCGAGAGCTTTTTCCAGACGGCTTTGAACATCGGCGCAGAACTTCTTGTCGCCTAGTCCGCCCAGATTTATTTTACAATTATAAGCGGCGCCATGCATTGCGGCGAATGCCATTAGCGCCGCGACACCTGCGTCGGTAATCGAATTCTTATTCCCTTTTTCCGCGACGGTTTGCGCAAACCTGAGCGCCTCAAGTGAACACTCTACTACTTCCAGCGGAACGCGCGTGGCCTCTTTCGTCGCTTCTTCTATGGCTTGATCGCGTTTGGCGATTAGATTATCATCGGACTTCGGCATTTCAAAGCGCCGCATAACTTCTTCGAATGCTTCTTTGTCTTTGGTTATTAGCTCTGTCAACTTTTTCCGAAGCTCTTCAGTTTTTCCGCAAACATCCATTA
>JACZUZ010000015.1 GCA_022572905.1 Candidatus Zixiibacteriota bacterium
GGATGGCTGGACTGAGGGAGCTCTCGTAAAATCCAGGCCGCGCCATACGTATCTATTATATAAATCAACTGATGTAATTACAGAAACCCCATCCTCAGCGATGGCAGTAGTAGTAAAACCCATCCCGATTATCATAATTATGAACAGAGCTACGCTGAATTTGTATTTTCTCGCCATGTTTGAATTCCTTTCTTTCTCTTCTCAGTCTAAGTAAGCGCTTTCTCCATGGAGCGTCTCATCAAGAGCCGCTTCTTCAGCTTCGGAAGTCTTGACCTTGATAAATTTGTTTATAATCCAGAGCATGCCGTAAGTAAAGCCAAAAGCATACACAGATGAAACCAGGACTGCCACCAGTTCCTTAACAAAGAAATCAGCGCCACCATAGAACAGACCGTTTGCGCCAGCCGGATTGACTGCGGTGTTGCCCAACAATCCAAGCATAATGATTCCAAGCGCTCCACCGACACCGTGCACTCCCCAAACATCAAGAGCGTCGTCCCAGTTCAGTTTATTCTTCAAACTTACCGCAGCATAGCAGATAACCCCTGCGGATATGCCGATGATAGCCGCCGATCCGGTGGAGACGAAGCCTGCCGCAGGTGTAATTGTGGCCAGCCCAGCTACTGCGCCAGTTAATAATCCTACAAGTTTAGGTTTCCTCTTCATTTTCCATTCTAAAAACATCCATGAGATAGCGGCAAAGGATGCGGCAATATCGGTATTTATAAATGCCAGAGCTGTGATAGAATCGACTTGTAATTCGCTGCCTGCATTAAACCCAAACCAGCCGAACCAAAGCAATCCTGTGCCAAGAGCTACTAGGGGGATGCTGTGCGGTCCTCTTTCAATTATTCGTCGTCGACCGACGAACATTACTGACGCTAGAGCGGCCATGCCGGCAATGTTGTGTACCGCAATTCCACCAGCAAAGTCAAGTACGCCCCATTCTGCCAGGAGGCCACCACCCCAAATCATGTGCACAAACGGAAAATAGACCAGCAAGAGCCAGGCCACAAGAAACACAAGATAAGCGGGAAAACGGATTCGATTGGAAAAAGCGCCCGTGATTAGAGCGGGAGTAATAATCGCAAACATCATTTGATAGGCAAAGAAAACGAACATTGGTATTTCCCCGCTGCCAAATGGTGTCATCGGATCTACCCCATTCAGGAATGCCATATCAAGGTTTCCAATAATCTGGCCTTCGCCGCCGCTGAAACACAGCGAAAAGCCAACCGTATACCATAAAATTGTTGTCACTCCCATTGATACGAGAAAAAGGCAAGACCCGGTGTCATTAACATGACTAGACTTGTAGCGATAAGCATGAATCCGGTATTTCCAGAATCAAACATATTGTTACT
This sequence comes from Candidatus Zixiibacteriota bacterium, assembly GCA_022572905.1. GTDB lineage: Bacteria > Zixibacteria > MSB-5A5 > GN15 > JACZUZ01 > JACZUZ01. The sequence continues at coordinate 1,365 of JACZUZ010000015.1, forward strand.
CCTCTCTCTGAGTGAAAATAATTATCTATTCAACTTCGGATAATTTGAAAACAGGGCATTCCCATTAGACCTTTGAAACTCCAGAAGGAATGTTATCCATATCTCCGGCCTAAACGGTAACAAATATGAGCGAATTATACCAATAATTTACCATCGCGAAGGACTTTTTGAAGACCTCAGTAAGTAGGTCAGGAGACGCCAGTTGCGCAGGTAATGTCAAAATTTTATCAATTCTATGATCTCTTTTACTTGAACAATAGTAAAGGCAGAAGGGGAATTAACAGAGGAAGCGAGTTTGGGTTCGATATGAATGTTGGAATCCACCCGTACCATTCCAATGCGACAAATACGGGGATTTTTCTTATGCTCGATTTATCGTCGAGGACAGAAACTCTGGGGCATAGTTCACCACTTCGGATTACGTAATTTGTTTGATTAGTTCTTGGAATTATTACGTAAGCTTCCCAGTCAAGCATACAATTCTAAAGTAGAGTCTTTGACTGTTTGTTGTTGCGGAAGACTAGGTAGCCATGCGAATATTTGAGAAACCGGACGAACGCTGCGGGCGCCCCATCCTTTTCTCTTGGTATCTTATTGTGCATTTCGGCTGACCTAAACAGGAAGGGCTTCTAGCCTGCGTTGAGCCCGTAGCCCTCGGGGACTCGAAATCCACGTCAGTCTCTCTAAGACTCTATCCTATTCATCAGATGTGTGGCAAGAGTTCCCGAGTGAGGGTCTCCTGAGCCGCTTCCGCACCCGATTCGTCGGCATGGCCCGGTCGATTTGGGCCTATAGCATCTGAAATTCCGTGCCCGGCGGCTCAGGAAGATACTCGCTCGTCGTAAAGATTTTCATTGACAAACCGAAATTATATTATATAATGGTCGAGCTTTTCTGCGTGATTATTCCCTTAAAGCTTTATCCGTAGATGTTCTCTGTAGTATGTTACTTGGCAGATATTTTCTGCCCATGAAAGGTGTTTTGACTAATGACTGATGTTGCTCAAATCCGAAATCTTGCGATCGTCGCCCATATCGATCACGGGAAGACAACACTTATAGATTCCATATTTAAAGCGACGCAGACTTTCCGCGAAAACCAGGAAGTGGCCGAAAGGCTGATGGACAACAATGAACTGGAACGTGAGCGCGGTATTACCATACGTTCAAAACACTGCACCGTATCATGGAATGATTACCTGATAAATATCATAGACACCCCCGGTCACGCTGATTTTTCCGGCGAAGTGGAACGGGTGCTATCTATGGTTGACTCTGTTTTGCTGTTGGTTGACGCCAACGAAGGGCCGATGCCGCAGACCCGCTATGTGCTAATGCGCGCCTTGAAGCTCGGACTTCGCCCGATCGTGATTATTAATAAAGTCGACCGTCCCAACGCCCGTCCGGATCATACGTTGAACAATACGTTTGATCTCTTCATAGAATTAGGAGCCAGTGATGAACAAGCTCATTTCCCGGTACTCTATGGTTCCGGTCTGGACGGATGGTTCGTCGATGACTTGGAAAAAGATGAGCGTAATGGAATGGACCCTCTCTTTCAGGCGATCATTGATAATGTTCCTTATCCTGAAGTCGATCAGGATGGTGACTTTTTAATGCAAGTAAGTTCTCTCGATTGGAGCGACTATATTGGCCAAATCGGTTGCGGTCGTGTTATCCGGGGTAGTTTAAGAAAAGGCGAGGAATTCACGCGTATAGTTACGAAGCTGAAAGTTCCGTCATCCCAAAACAAAGATTGGGAAATAGATTCCACTTCAATAGTAAAGGGTGTTCATATGTGGATTACTCGCGGTTTGACACGGGTTGAAACCGATGAAATATCCGCCGGCGATATTGTTTGGTTGGCGGGACCGCCGGAAATTAGCATTGGTGATACGTTTTCCAAAAACGAAGACACCAAAGAAGCGCTAAAACCTCTTGAGATTGAAGAACCCACTCTCTCGATGTTTTTCTTAGTCAACAACGGGCCTTTCTCAGGACTCGAGGGCACATCAATCATGCTCCGTCAGCTGAAAGATCGACTCGAACGAGAACTGCGCGTTAATGTCGCTCTTCGCATGGAAGATATCGGACGCTCGGACGGTGTGAAAGTTTCTGGACGCGGCGAACTTCATCTTGCTATCCTAATAGAGGAAATGCGGCGTGAAGGACTTGAATTCTGCATCTCCTGTCCGGAAGTTATTACGCGTCTTGATGAAAACGGAAACGTTTTGGAACCTATGGAACAGCTTATTATTGATGTTCCCGAAGAATATCAGGGAATCGTCATTGAAAAAATTTCCAAACGCAAGGGTGAGTTGACATCAGTTCAAAATTCCGGAACGAACACAATTCGCATTGAGTTTCAAATTCCCACCCGTGGCTTGTTCGGATACAGGACAGAATTTATGACAGACACACGCGGTCTTGGAATTATGGCGTCCCGTCTGGTTTGCTATGGTCCGTGGCGCGGTGAAATTATGTCGAGAAGTAAAGGTTCCATCATCAGTATTGAAACGGGCCCCGCTACCGCCTATGCCCTGGAGGGGCTTCAGGAGCGGTCGGTTATTTTTATTGAACCCGCGGAAAAAGTATATACCGGTCAGATCGTAGGTGAAAATTCAAGAACAATGGATATGACTTGCAACCCAACCAAACGGAAACATCTGACCAACCATCGCTCGTCCACAAAAGACATAAGTGTCACGCTCGATGTTTCCCGCAAGATGACATTGGAACAGGCAATGGAGTGGATCAGAGATGATGAGCTAGTTGAAGTAACTCCAAAGTCAATTAGGATTAGAAAAGCCATTCTGGATATAGATAAACGAAGACGCGCTGAGAAAAAACAAATCGCCCTAAATGAAAGCGCCACTGTTCTACGATCAAGAATTTCCGCATAATTGCTTTCCGACTTGTTACAGCGTAGCATACCAACAGATCGACAACTAATTCAACTCCCCGTCGTACCACAAACCGGAGACGCACTGCCTTGGAATATATATTTCACTATGTATGTTGCATCACCAATGTTGACGTCGTTGCTTCCGTCTGCGTCAGCCTGATCTAAACAAGGCGGAGTGTCGCCATCTTGAAAAATGTATTTTACGATGAAAATTGCATCGCCGATGTTCGCATCGCCTCCGTTGTCAACGTCACCGGGGATTGTGCAACAGGGTTCCAGACAGGTGAACAAATATGTCTTGCCTGTGTTCAGGTAGCTGTCCGGATACGCTCCCGCGGAAGGGTAGCCATATTCAAAGGCCCCAATCAGTATATCGTTGCGTCCATCGAGATTGATATCACCCACAATAGCGACTGATTTTCCAAACTGATCGAAATTCTCCTCTCCAAACATTTCCCCGATAAGAGAGCCGTCGGCGCCGGAATAGACAAACACAGCGCCATTCCTCGCGCCTGAGCTATAACCGAAAAAGTGTGCGCCAACAACAATGTCCGGTATGCCGTCACCGTCAATATCAGCTCCACCGGCAAGCGCGGCGCCAAAGTAAGATACCCCGTATGTGTTAGTGTCCCCCGAAATCCTCAATAACTCAGAGCCGTCCAGTCCGGAACGGACGGACACTATTTCATGGTAAGTATCTTCGTTGACCAATTTGGGGAAGCCAAAGGCAATATCGTCAAACCCGTCACCGTTTACGTCTCCCACTGCGGTGATTCCCCTGTTCGGTATTCCGTCCTCTACGCCTCCAGTGAAATTGTGAAGCTCTCTACCATCCAGTCCGGAATAAATAGAAATGCGCGACATTGCCGGGCTGAGATTCCAGCGCCGCGTTTGGACAATGATGTCGGCAAATCCGTCACCATTTACGTCCCCGGCAGGCGCAACTCTATGGCCAAACTGATCACCGGGGGAGTCTCCATTCAAGACATGCAGCAACGCTCCATCAATGCCCGAATAGACAGACACTTGTCCTATATCTGTAAACGTTGCGCTATTTCCGGGTAACGACATCGCAAAATCGTTGATTCCATCATTATTGACATCTCCCAGCGCTATACCAAACCTTTTGACGGGAATTGTGTCGGGAACAGTGTCAAGCGCAAACAGGATTTGCCAGTCGATTCCGGAGAATATTCTAGTGCCGATGAGAATATCACCGAAACCATCGTTGTTGATGTCTCCCATTCCAGCTATTTGGCTAGAGAAATGATACTTACGATGCTGTGCCAGAGTTTGCAACAACTCATTCGTCCGTCCGGAAAAGACAAAAACTTCTGATGGGAGCAAGGAAAGTGTTGATGTGGCAACCAGAAAGTCCGGGTAACCATCTCCGTCAACATCACCTGCAGGACCAACTTGAGTTCCGAATCTGCCACCCGTCGCTACTTCCCCGGTTTGCGTGTACGGGCATTGTCCCAGGGCCACGGAATGAATCGTAAAGCCAAACATAAGCGCTGACAACAATCCTGCCCATGCTGAAACAAGTAATCTTTCTCTTCTCACATTTACCTCCGACCTAATTTAGAACCACATGCAAAGTAACCGCTGTTGGATTTTTTTCCTAAATGTAATTTAGGTTTCGTTTGGAGAGAAAGCAAGCATTTCTTTTTGAATATCTCTGACATTTTGACTCGGGAATATGGATTTGCGCCGCACAAGCTTCGAACTCCAGACCGATATCAAGGCTGTTCCGGTTCCTTCACAACCGGTCGGCTTTTCTCCGTCAATTTACAGGGCCAGGGATCCTGATGTGTCACGAGTAACAGTCACATGGATCATTCCGGATTCGCGGTGGAATGGTAATGAACAATTACCCATTTATCGTCAATCTTGTTAAACATAAGGCTGCCCAAACCATTCACCACGATTTCTCCGCGCTCAAATCGCCAGCGTCCGAAAGCGACAGCTGTCGCCGGACCTAGGATTTGAATATCAAGGTCCAAACCCTGAATCGTCCCCATGTTAGAAGTATCTGGATAACGAGTCCGGTAACGGGCTTCGATGGCTGAATAGCCAATCGTTATATCGTTGTTAATTACGTGGCGGACGCGCTCATCGCGCCAGTAAGCCTTCATGTATGTGGAGAGGTCGCCTCGGTTCCAGCCAGCTCGGCTCGAAGACAATACGTCTCGTATAGCCTGCTTCTGGCTATCATCGCCTAACGCATCAAACTTTTTTGTAGTCGCACTATCTCCAGAGCAGGCAGAAATCGAAAACAATAGGGCGCTTGTTACCAAATGGGTTACGAAGTAGCGCATCTTTTTCTTCCGCGATTGACGCTGGCAAGGCCTCGTTGTACTTCCACTCACAGATCTAATATCTGTCTTTTCCCCTCGCTGAACCAGCAAGTTTTCCGTACACAATCTCTACTTCTAAGAGATTGACTATTTTAAATACAATTTATAAGTCAAAGTACCGTGTGTCAAACTAGTGCTTTGCATTGACCTACCTTCCAAAATCTGATCCAATTTTAGAGTTGGTATCTTGGCTGACTGAAGGAGGAGGATAGGGATGAGTAGAATGCGTTACACATCAGATAAATCCAGCACTTACTTTGAAATAGCGGAGACAGACATGGAAAAGTTGAAATCAAACCTACCACGGCTGAACAGATTGTATCGCCTGCAGCGCTTCTTTGACCAAACTTTCCTCGCGGAGCGGTTCGAATTCAGGATAGCGAGATAGAGCCGGAAGTTCGCGCCAGCCCATTTCGATTGCGCTGAGAAGATGTGATGTCGCAGTCTCGATTTCACCGGCTTTCGAGTAATATAGAGCAAAATCAAAATGCGCCTGCCTTACTCCGCCGTCGAACACCGGTTGAAAACTCATCCCTTTGCGTTCGCTAAATGACTTCTCCGCGGATTGAAGTCGTGATAGCGCTTCCCGGCGCATACCCAGATTGTGAAATGCTCTCGCCATACCGAGATTCGCACGAATGAAGAAGAAACCCAACCCGAGACCCTGAGGATGATCAGCAATTAACTCCAAAGCCGAATCGAATTGTCCGAGCGCTTCATCAGAGCTCCCGCTCCCCAGAGACATTTCCCCTAAATAGCAAAGCGTTAGCGCCTCAAATGTTCGCTTATAGACATGATCCTTGCCTGACAGACTCTCTAACGCCTGCAAAAGAACACTTTCCGCTTGCGACGATTCGCCACCACGACGAAGATACAGTCCGCCCAATAGAGTGGGTCCTCCGACGAACTTCACGTAAGCGGAATTTTGTGATCTCTCTATTTCAGTGGACTTCTCGAAATGGGGAAGCGCCCGGTCGTACATACCGTGGTTAACATACATTAGACCGATCAGCATTCTTGCAGGTTGATACCTTGGTTCGAGCGAAATACATTTCGCATAACAATCATGGACCCGGCGCTGCGCGTCGATGTCATATTCTCTGGATATTTCTGCGCTATATGCGGCGCCGAGAAAGTAGTGGCTCAGTGGATGGGTAGGATCAAGCTGGACGGCCTTTTCCCCATATTCGATTGCTTTCTCTGGAAGCCGGTCGCGCATGTATGCGTAGGTAAGCCAAATGAACGGATCAGCAAGTTTATCATCAATTTCAATGGATTTTTCGAGATGTTGTATCCCCTCCCGCAAGCATGCGGGATCATTGGAGTGGATAAACCGTGTCACGAGCAAGCTGCCGAGTCCTGAATATGCGAGTGCGTAATCCGGGGCCGCAGCAATCGCCTTTTCGAAATACTCCTGCGCCTGATCGGCGCCACTTAAACTGAACTCGCTGAATAGCTGCCGTCCGCGAGCGAAGAGCTCGAACGCCTGATTGCGTCCGCTCGACGCAGCAGCTGTTGTTGCGTCTTTCAGAGCCGATGTCGAACGGTTCATGGAACCGGCGAGTTCTTTGACTACCTGATCCTGCAGAGTGAAAATGTCAGACATCATCCCATCGACCTTACAAGACTCTATCACCTCGTTGCGGGCAGTGTCCGCAACGCTCGCGATAATGCGCACCGAGTCTCCCATTCGCTGATAACTGCCGCTGACAACCCAACGCGCAAAAAGTTGTGACCCCATATTCAGCAGAGCCTCATCCCCAAGCCCGGCCAACTGTCTGTCCCCTGCGATACGTTTGACACGGTCTGACGCTATGCAGCTCAGGCCGGATATTTTCTTAAGATCTGCCAGTATCGTTTCGGAGATACCTGTGCCGAGCCAGTCATCGGCGCTATTTCCGGTGACATTTGCGAACGGCAGTATGGCCACCAACTCATCAGAGTCTCGACCAGACTTCTTGCCGGGCAAGTCTAACTTCTTGTCGTCGGTGGCGGCTACGGTATCAGCTAACCTCGCTGGCTCTTCCGTAAAGCTACTTTTGCCGGAAGGATCATTGAGATCGGCTAAAACTTCGGACACTGACTGAGGGCGTTCCGAAGGCTCTTTGGCCAGCATGCGGTGAACAAGAGACTGCAGCGCGTCGTCTACGTCACTGCGTATTGCACTGAGAGGCTTTGGGTCCTCGTGTGCGATGGCATACACAATTGCCGCGTCATAATCACCTTGAAAGGGAGTGACGCCTGCAATCATCTCATACAAAACGCAACCCAACGAGAAAATATCGGTCCTGTGATCAACAGCCTCGCCTCTCGCCTGTTCCGGTGACTGATACATCAGCGTACCCATGGTAGTACCCGTGCGAGTCAAACGGGTGGCGCCGGATAACCTGGCGAGTCCGAAATCGAGAATCCTGACGCGGCCTTGTGAGTCGAGTAATATGTTGGATGGTTTTATGTCGCGGTGGATAATCTTGGATTCATGAGCCGATATCATTCCCTCGCAGATCTGCCCGGCAATATCCGACACGTCTTCAAGGGAAAGTGGGCCGGATTGAAAGCGAGCCTCCAGTGTCTGACCCGGAACGTATTCCATGGCAATGAACAACTGGTCTTCGTGTTCTCCCAGCTCATAGACAGCCACAATGTTCGGATGAGTCAACGCCGCCACAGCCTGCGCCTCGCGTTCGAATCGTTTCCTCAATTCAGATTTCGCTGCATAAGCCGATGGCAGAAATTTGAGCGCCACCTTTCGCTTCAGCCGGGTGTCTTCCGCGAGGTAGACATCGCCCATCCCGCCGGAACCGAGTTTCTCGAGGATTTTATAGTGATGAACTTGCTTCCCGATCATGACTCTAAGAATATATGCTCATACGACCTGTCCCTCAAATTTCCTCCCCTTTGAGGCAAGAGACCAGATACTAATTCGAATATCTACGCTACACTTTGATCAAATCAGGTTTCCTCGTATCCTCTTGCGTCATAGTATGTTATAGCGTTCTGGCTAGTCCATAATTTCTTACTAGCCTGAAACATATTTCCATAAGGTATATTTCAAGAAGGCGAACTTGCGCGCAAGACACAACTTAAGCAGTTTAGAAAAATGCCGCAGGTCTGAATTTTGAAGTACACTACGATTGATTCACGATCTAGACTTCAACTTACGCTGCACATTCGAAATCCAAGCAACCTGATCATATGGACCGGCTCGAAGAACTAGAGAGAAAAAACAAAAGTCTGGGTGAGGCTCTGGACGAATTGGGCGCGCTCAATCAAATCGCAACGGCAATCGGTTCGAGTTTGTCTCTCGAAGAAGTCAACGAACGCATCGTGCAACTTGTCGTGAAACGAGTCGGCGCATCTCAGGGCGGCGTCTTCCTGCTCCCGGAAAAGGGTGAGTCGAAAATGCAAACTATGGTCCGTGTGAAGGCAACAGGGTCGCAGGATGATCCGGCGCGTTTAGGTACGGCCTTCATCGGCTGGGTCATTAAGAATCAAAGGCCAATAAAGATATCCAGGAACGATGACCCTGAAGGGTTTTTGAAACAATCAACGGGCAATGTCGAATCGGCGTTGTCTGTGCCTATTAAATCACAAGGCAAATTGATCGGCGCTCTTAGTGTTTTTAACAAGCGCATGTCTGATTCATTCACCGACGGCGACAAACGCCTGCTCTCAATTGTCGCGGCGCAATCGGCTCAGGTGATAGAGAAAATGAGACTGTTTGAAGTCGAAAAACATCTAACGGAAATCAAGAAAGAGCTATCTGTCGCCAGAATCATTCAAGGAGAGTTTCTCCCCTCGGAATGTCCGAAAATAAATGGGTATGATATATATGCTGTTAATTTGCAGGCGGATGATGTTGGCGGTGACAGTTATGACATTATACAATTGAGCGATTCAAAACTTTTATTTTCGCTTAGCGATGTTTGCGGGCACGGGATCGCCGCCGCTCTTATGATGGCAATGGCCCAAACAGTTATTCGCGCGCAACTGGAATCGAAAACGAATGCGCTGGATGACCTTGGCGCTTTTGTAAGTGGCGTTTCAGATTATATTCAACGCAACAGTAAAGCTCGACATTTTGTGACATCATTTATCGGCGTCCTGGACCTGGATTCACACTCTCTTGAGTATGTCAGGGCGGGCCATCCTCCCGGAATGCTGGTGGATGCGGAGGGAAACATGACCGAACTTGACCAGGGCGGTTTGCCTCTTGGTATCGTTAAGGGAACAAAATATGGATCATCCACCGTGGCTTTCCCCGCCGACGGGCGACTGCTTGTGTACAGCGACGGAGTCACTGAATTGCCCAATGAAAAAAACGAGCAATTCGGCGCTGCGAATCTTGCAGAGTATGTGAAGAATGAAGCGAAGAGCGAATCAACGAAATTCTGCGAGAACCTTATTAATGTCTTAAAGAATTATCGCGGGAAAGCGGCTCAGGACGATGATGTCACACTTCTGACAGTTCGGCGTTTTTAGCGGCGCCCTTAGTTGTATGTTTGAGAATACTTTTCAAAGAATCATCTATTCGCGCAGTGAATTATTCACGAAGCGGATTATTCCCGCAGTAAATCAATTTGCCACTTATCGCGGTCGCCGACTTTGACAATTGGCGCTATTGCCAGCATTCCTGTAGTCCCAATGCTCTTCTCAAGAAATATTAATTCTGCGAACTGCGCCCTCGTGGAATCATCCATTTTAATTTTGTAACCCGCCTGGCGCCCTATCAGAAGTCCTTTGGCCGCCAAGGCCAGCTCAAGATGAATGCGAAGATAACAGAGCATGTCCGCAACTACCGGTCCGGGAAATTTTTCTTTCAGGGCTATCAAATATTTTCCGGCGTGGGTTTCAGAAATCTTCCCGGTAGAAATTATATCAAGCAATTCCATCTCAGCGTCAAATCCAACTCCGAGCCAATTTTGAAGAGCCTTCTCGCTGTAATGAAACACTATTACTAATAGAGCGGGCTGAACGAAAATGAAAACCATTGTCGAAAAGAGCGGCGGAAGAATAAAGTGGTTATAAGTGGAGTGGATTATCCATGCCAGTAGCAGACCAGGAGCAAAAAATGGAAGCTTTCTGAATGAAGACGAGTCGGAAATTTCTTTCGAGATAACCGCAAATATCGCCGTTGTCCCGCCATGCATAATAGCTGTTCCAAATCCACGTACAATCCAGAGCATAACACCACCATCCGCTACGCTCCGCAAATAATAAACGTTCTCAACGAGAGCGAAACCAGCGCCAACAGGCGGGGGATCCCCCTCTTAGCAGAAGATCGGAAGAGCACACGGCAGAACTCCAAG
>JACZUZ010000363.1 GCA_022572905.1 Candidatus Zixiibacteriota bacterium
TGTTCGGTATGTATCCCTGAGCAGGCGGCGTTCGTACTCACGAGGGTCGTTGGTGTTGGAATTGTCCTTGTCGAAGTTCTTCAGGTAATCCTTGGGCGTCGCGGTCAGGCCAAGCTTGTAACCGATGAAGTAATCGAAAACTGAGCGGGCGTTGCCGCCAATTGAGCGATGCGCTTCATCAGAAATCACCAAGTCGAAGTCTGTGGGAGAAAAAAGTCTCCTGTACTTATTATTGAACAGAAGTGACTGAACGGTAGTAACGACAATCTCCGCCCTGCGCCAGTTGTCCTTGTTTTCTTTGTATATTGTGGTCGCAAAATCATTCTTCAGCAGTAGTTTGAAGGCTTTGTCGGCTTGATCTTCAAGCTCGAGCCTATCCACAAGAAAGAGAACTCGGCTGGCATTGCCTGTTCTGAGGAATAGCTTGATCACAGCAGCGGACGTGAGCGTCTTCCCTGTGCCAGTGGCCATCTCAAAGAGAAATCGATCGTGTCCTGCCTTGACTGCGGTTTGGATGGAGTGGACAGCTTTCTCTTGATAAGGTCTGAGGAATCTCAGCTTGTTCGATTCAATGAATGAAGCGCGTTCGGACTCACTCTTCCATCCAGCGTCATTCCGAAAATCAGGCCGCTGAGTAAGGGCGATGTAATCATCATGAACTACTTCGCTAATAAGTTTTCCAGTGTCGGGAACAGTTTTCTGAGATTGCTTTACTGAGCCTTGCTCAGGAAACTTAGTGATGACATACGGGTTTCCTCTGGCCAAATCCCAGAAGTAATGAAGATTGCCATTGGAGAGGATGACGAAACGGCAGTTCTGAGATTTGGCGTACTTGCGCGCTTTTTCTTTTCCGACCAGCGGGTTCAAGTCCTCTGATTTGGCTTCGAGAACGAGTAGGGGGAAGCCCTTTTCATCAAGTAGCAGAAAATCAATGAACCCATCTTTGGTTTTCTCGAAGTTCTCTCCAAGATCGTCGATGTCGGATTCTTTGATCTTAGTGTTGGCCTCGACGGAGATATTTGCCGGGCCATGCTCATCATCAAAGAACCTCCATCCGGATTCCTCCAGAAGCTTGTTGATCTTGATCCGTGCTTTTGCTTCTTTGGCTCCCATAGAGCTGACGCCTCGCTGATGTGAAAAAGTGATGGTTAGATAAGCTTGGTCATGGTAGACCTTTGACATTGTAAGATATGGAGTTTGGCGATATTTTCAACCTGTACGGGTATGGGCTTAGTCTTGAAATACATTACCTACTCAAAAAGAGAGCATTCGTAACCAAGAATCTGCTTCGCATGCCCTGCGTGGGCATGTAAGACATTGCGGTGAGGCCGTAAGTATATGGGACACATTAGACTCTGGCGATTACCCAAGACCCACCGGTGGCGTGATTTTATCACAACGATTCCCTCTTGCCGTGGTTGTGTCTTGCAGAATAAGTTCATTTAATTACAGCTGGCAAGATGTCTGAGACTTCACAGCCGCTGGTGCCTTATAATCGGCCATGAGCTGAACGAGTCCGGTATTGTCGGATACAAAACAGTTCATTAATTAATTGACCCTAATAGAGACCTAATAGTGAATCTGATACAGCGTAACATGAAGCAAGAAAATCCGGCTGTAGTCGCAGATCAATTGAAGTCACTTTTTCTGTGCTGTAGTTCACCGATGAGTGCATCTATAAATACACTACTGAAGGCCTCTCGGTTTAGGCTCAAACTTGAAATTGGAGGCCACAAGAACCCCGGTTATCGTCTCTTTGTAACGATGGCCAAGAGGCTTGAAGTCGATATCGAGGAAGTTGAAGTCAAATCTAAAAATAGGCATAAGCCCTATGTCTGGCTATCAGATCATTCGACACCGAACCAGCGAGCATGGATTCCAGAAATGCAGCACCGCGAAAGCGACTTTCATGTCATGCTCCCCTTTTACCTGCGATATCATTTGACAGAACTCAGAAAGCATGAACCAGAATTTCCAGCGCCAAGAGTTGATAATTTATACCTCACATTGCTTTGGGAAATCTGTTTCGATTATCGAAATGTTCCGTTATCTGCGAGAGTATTGAAAGACCTGCTTGCCTGGGAGCGTGTAACCGTACTAACTGCCCATAATTACATCAACCCGGTCGGCGAAGAGATTCCTATTGTCAGTTCTAAGGTCTCATCACTTTCAAATTTCGCTCAGATGTACCTTGGTTTTTGGAGTGGCAACGATGCCTGGAAAATTATTCACGGAAAAGAAATAGAGAGACACTCATTGAATGCGCGTTCTCGAAAGTTTCTAAACATATTACAACCTGGAACAGGGGCAAATGTCCGCTACCCAGTCTTTGTAAGACAGTACTCTTGGGATATTGATCAGTTACTAACAATTGCGAAAAATTCGTGGGCTCTAAATTCATATCGCATCCAGAGGAGCGCTGAGGACATTGCGAAACTACAACGGTGCCTATTACTAAGACTGCAAGCGAAATCCGAGGAAGAAATTCGAGCAGAATTGGGATTCTCAGAACAAGAAAGCTATTGCAAGTGGCAGATCAAGAATATGATTAGCCAAGATTCCGGTATTCTTCGTGATCCGTTTGAGGCTTGGTTGCAAGCATGCGAGTTTTTCGGGTTCGAGCCAAGCGGAGAATTGCTGGATCAAGTCACAGGTCAAGACAGCTCAAGTATTCAAGAGCCGTCGCGACAAAGCCAAGCAGACGATCCCGATTCGTCATTGAATGTGGAGAATGGCAAGACCAGGTCCGATCTCGAGCAAACGGGGAAATCTCTCAATGAGCCTCTTCCTAACAGGGGATTCCGCCACGGGCCAGATTACAGGTCAGTCGTCGCTGCGAATGAGAAACAATTTAGTCTGACAGCTAAGCAGTCTGACGTAATTAGGATACTGCATGAAAATCAACAGAACGGTACGCCCGACGTCTCTCGGGGGTATGTAGTACAAGAAGCATACGGAAATGTGAGTGAAAATAGCCTTAAGAAACTGTTTGATAATAACAAGGCTT
>JACZUZ010000364.1 GCA_022572905.1 Candidatus Zixiibacteriota bacterium
GAAACGGAATACTGCATCGGAATAATCCCTCTGGGCGGATATGTAAAAATGGCCGGCGAAACTCCGGGTGAAGAGATAACTGGCAAGAGTGATGAATTCGCATCGAAGACCGCCTCCGTAAGGTTTCTGGTCGTACTTGCGGGACCTTTCATGAATTTTGCGCTGGCGGTCATTCTCTATTTTGGCATAGTGTATTTTCATGGTGTACCCACAATCGACGAAGACAGAGCGGTCATAGGTACTGTCAGCGAGGAAATGCCGGCGGCGCAAGCGGGAATACTCCCCGATGATATTATCATTGCTATCGATTCAACGCCCGTTACCGGTTTTGACTCTCTCGTTTCTTTAGTAAAGCCGAGAGTGGAAGAGGATTTATTGGTAACATGGACAAATGGAGTCGATACAACAAGCGCCGTAATTCGTACTAAGTCCGCAGTAATTCCCAAGCAGGACGGAACAGTGGATACGGTCGGGCAGATCGGCGTTTCGCAAAAAGTTTTCTATGAGCGAACAAAGGGACTGGGCGAGTCGATGTGGTATGGTGTCACATATTCCACTGAAGTTAGTATTCGAATCCTGAGCTTTGTCGGAGATTATGTTAGCGGAAATGTCGCTGCCAACTCAGTCGGCGGGCCGCTGTTTATCGCCAAGCAATCCGCTCAGGCCGCAAAGAGTGGTCTGGTGAGTTTTCTGACTTTCATGGCTTTTCTATCTATTAATCTTGCGGTTTTGAATATTATGCCGATCCCGGTTCTCGATGGCGGACACATGCTATTTATCCTGATCGAGAAGATCAAAGGCTCTCCCCTTTCTATGAAAGTCAGGATGGGCGCCCAGCAGGTTGGAATGGTATTCCTGTTCGGGTTTATTCTCTTTGTTTCCTGGAACGACGTGATGCGCTGGATCGGGAATTAGGCCCATCAATTCGAAATTCTTTGACTATGGAACTACAGAGCAGTTTTTCGTATAATCTTGTGTAGGTAATCATAGTGAAATGAAAATGACCAAAGCAGATACAGCGCCCCAAAAGTTCAACCCCACTCCCCGTCGCGAAAGCGCCCCGGACAGGATATGGGAAAACACCAAGACTCTTCTTTGGGCCGTCGCTCTGGCGATTTTGATTAAGACATCGCTGGTCGAAGCCTATAAAATTCCCAGCGCCTCAATGGAGGAGACTCTGCTGGTTGGGGATTTTCTGCTGGCAAATAAATTTGTCTACGGCGCGAGGGTGCCGATTTTTGGCTGGCGCCTGCCCGCTATTTCTGAGCCTGAACCGGGCGATGTTTTCATCTTTATTTTTCCCGGCGGTGGGGAGAGGAAGATAAATTATATCAAGCGCTGTGTGGCCGGGCCGGGGCAAGTCGTGCAGGTGATTGACAAAGAGCTTTTTGTCGATGGTAAGCGCTTTCAGAATCCAAGTACTGTCAAATACACGAATCCCTTCATCAAACCGAATCGACGCCCGGATGCAAATGGCGAAGATTGGCGGCGAGGAGGGAATCCTGATAATTTTGGGCCTTATACCGTTCCTACTGGTCATTTTTTCGCAATGGGCGATAATCGCGATAATTCTTATGACTCTCGCTTTTGGGGGCCAGTGCCGCGCGAGAATGTTTTAGGGAAGGCCATGGTCATTCACTGGTCATGGTCCACAGATGACAACGCTCCGGATGTAAGCGTTACCGATCCCCTTTCGGTTCCCCGGCTTTTCCTGTATAACGCGGTTCATTTCTTTGAACGCGCCCGCTGGGAAAGACTCTTTTCAGTTATCGAATAAATTAAATCTGTCCGATCTGTCTTTTTCGCTCCAAGCTCTTCGAAAGCCGAGTCTCAGACAATTCCCAGACGGTACTTAAGACAATTTTTAAGAAATTGTCTTGTTCGGTTTTGATTGCAGCGCTCTCCCGTCTAACCTACCTTGAGTCCATGCTGACATTAGAGGCGAAGAATCTATCGAAGCGGTTTGGTCAACGCATAATTTTCAGAAATATTAGCTTTGATAACAAAGCGGGACGAATAATAGGAATTGCCGGTCCGAACGGTTCGGGGAAATCTACATTGCTTAAAATACTCATGGGTTTGATGATGCCCAGCTCGGGTGAAATTATTGCTTGTGACGAAAAAAACCGGCTCAAGGCTAGTCAACGCATGGATATGTCCGCCGCTGTTACACCATACTTCGACCTGTATGAGCCATTGAGCGGACTAGAGCATCTAAAATTCTTTCGAAAGCTGAGAGGATTAGCCCCTGATGATTCACAGAGCAAACGCTGGCTGGAGACCTTCGAGATTGCCGAACGAGCCAAAGATCCGGTCAGTGTTTATTCGTCTGGCATGCGCCAGCGATTGAAACTGGCGCTGGCGTTTGCATTATCTCCGCGCATTCTCTTTTTGGATGAGCCGGCCTCAAATCTGGATTCCCGAGGGAACGAGATTGTTCTCGCCGAAGCGAAAAAGGCCAGCGAAACGATGATGGTATTTTGGGCCAGCAATACGGAAGCGGAGATTGATTTGGCCGACGAGGTGGTGCGGCTTGCTTAAAAAAGCATTTGCAATTGTCGTAAAAGACATGCGGGTGGAATTTCGCACGCGCTACGCGATAAACGCGCTCCTGATGTTTCTTCTGGTTAGTGTGGCGGCTGTTTCCGTTGTCGTAGCCGAAATCGAATTAGTTCCGGTTCTCCATGCCGCTCTTCTCTGGCTGGCATTGTTTTTTTCTTCTATGACCGGAATCGCTCATTCGTTTGTACGCGAAGAAGATGGGCGCACAGCTCCGTTGTTGCGCCTTAGCGCCGCCGGAGAAGTTGTGTTTTGGGGGAAATTTCTGGTCAATCTGCTGATTCTGGTCATGGCCGCCCTGATCGCATTGCCTCTTTATTGTCTCTTGATGAACATCGAATTCGGTTCGCTGGAAGTCCATGCCCTGGGTCTGGGCCTGGGTGTTATCGGCTTGAGTGGCGCCACTACTATCGTGTCAGCTATCGTCTCGC
>JACZUZ010000365.1 GCA_022572905.1 Candidatus Zixiibacteriota bacterium
AACAAATTCTGTTAACAAATTGTGATTGGTACTATCATTTGGGCTTGTTTCTCATGCGGCCTTTTTGACGCGACGTTCTTTGTTTCGGCCGTTCCGCTCCTCTCAACAATTTCAGGTCCGGTGGGCACAGCCTAAATTATAGCGCTTTGCGTCTGGACTGGTCAAGCCCGCTCGCCGCTTTTACTTGTAGCGAGACACAAGACTGATCTTAGCGCCTGATCCTCCATGATTTCCCAAAAACCGTCGCTGTGAAAACACCATTTGTGGGGGCCCCTGGGCCTGTGGTCTCCTACTAAAATCCAGGAGTTTGACCTTAGAATGTATGTCTTCTAGTTCGTTCACAGTCAATTCTCTAACCGGGATTTTGTGGTCAAAAATATCTTCAAAAATTTTCTTGATGGCCAGAGCCAGGGAGGGAGAGTTTGGCTCGGTTCCAATATACATAGAACAGCGTCCACCGGTCAATTTGTTTCCTTGATTATCTTTTAATCCTGAAAAAAGCGCGGGATGTGAGATATTCCCGCGTGGCTTGATCGAACCGTGTTGAAAAAAGCGCCCTCCCAGAATCCGCTGGGCGCCAACGGCAACTTTTTGTCCCCCGGCGCAGATTTCGTAGCGCGCAACCGAATCAAAACACTTGGGATTCATAGTCTTACGATTGCCAGTCCACCCGAGGAGGGGCTGACTACCGCCAACCTTTTCGACATTTGCCGGGATTCCGATCGACCTTAAAAACGTGGCCACAGCAGCGGCTATTTTACCGGAAACTTCTCGTGCCTGCGCGGGAGAGAATGTACCTGGATTTTCGAGGTCCGGAGTCTGAAAGGCCACCGAATATGTTATTTCCGAGAGATCATGGTAAAGCGCCCTGCCTCCGGTTATTCGCCTTATAGCTATTTCGCCAGGCTGAAGCTTCTCCAAGTCGAGGGCTGCATCCCAACTTTGATTACGGCCGATTGTAATCGCTGGAGAGTCCCAGCCATAAATCCTTACGACCATAGCCCCTGGAGCCAGATCGAAGTCACGTGCCATCCAATTATCTATGGCCATGTTAATTAGCGGCTCGTTTGGAGTGTCTATCAGAAATCTATTCACGCTACTAGTATTGCTCTTCATAAAGTTTTTCGGTTACCCCGGGATTCTTGATCATTGGATCGCGGGGAATCCAGCGATATTATAGTAAGAAGAAAGGCGCCAAAAAGTTAGGCAGGCTAAATTCCAGTGGTAACCGATTGACAGTTAATGAGTTAGTTCGTCTCGTCGAGAAGGTCAGTATTAGCGACTCGCATCTCTTGCGTTCGCGATATGATTAATGATTCCGGGTTCGCCCTTAGTGGTTGTTGTTCAACGCTTTATCCAGAATCGGTTTCTGGTGCAAGGAAAGCCCGATTGTGAATTCGCAATTCTCTGCGGTTTACTCGAGAGACGCTAATCACTAAATTGTGAATTGCCGCTCACTCACTATCCCGTCGTCTTTGTAAGAATGCAATAATGATTCATTACGTTCCAGTTGTTCCGCAAAGAGGCGTCTCTCCGCCCTGGAAAACATATTTCACGATGTAGATTGCGTCACCGATGTCCACCGAGCTGAAACCGTCGGCGTCTGCCTCATCGAGGCAAGCTGGCGCAGGAGAACCCATCTCGAAGATGTATCTCACCAGGAAGGATGCGTCGCCAATGTTCACATCGCCACCACCATCTGCATCCCCCGGGATGACACAACAAAAAGGCTTAGTTCCGCAAATCACCAGCGCCCATTCGAGTACGGTTTTGATCGGACCACCCTGACCTACGCACGGTGATGCGTCTTCGACTTCGTTTTGCCGGTAGAAATTTCCGTACGCTTCACTGTTAGGATAATCAGCGAGCGCCTCTGCGATGGCGGGCAGGCTGGCGAGCGCGGCCGGCGCCACTATGTATGCGTCATGCTGGTTTTGCCCATGCGGGCCGGAGATATTTGCGGCGTCGAAATGCTCGTAAGGCGAATGGTTCGGCTCCAGATTGTCATAGAACGGATCGGAAATGCAAATACTCGGCTGAGTTGTACTGACTCCCGCCAGAGTCACAAAGTGACCGCCGATACGACAACTATTCCCTCCGATGTCTTCATAGAATGCAAGCGCAAGTATGACATTGCAACTGGCGAGAACTCTCGCGCGAATATCTGTGTAATTTGGATATTGTACCAACGTATCGACGTAATCCGCCCTTACGCCGGCGTTAATCAGCCAGTTGTTAAGACATGATTGCATATTATTTATTGAAGTGCCGGCTCCAGCTTGGTCTGTCCCCATACAAGCGGCCAGATCGTTGATGATGTCTTCGGGCATTGTCGTGTCGTGGTCATCCCAATCCGGTATAAAGTTGGATTGTATCAGTGGGTAACCGTCACTCCAGCTCAGCAAAGTGTCGGGATAAAACGGCCTTGGGTCCATCGGAAGCGGCTCAAACTTCGAATCAAACCACCAGAGACAATTGGCCATGGCCACCGGACCGCAGTAGGAATAACGTCCTAAAAAGTCTACCCAGGGAATGGGCTGATCAATTTTTTGATCAAAATCGGGCATGCCATAAATCGCGTAGTCGCGATAGCCCGGCTTATGGTAATCACATAAAGCTGACGCGACTGTGACGCAATAGCCATCCGTTGGGTAGCCGCTTATACCGCCCCAGGTTGGAGAAACTGTTCCACTCCCTGCAAAAATCCATTGGCAGGACGGTGGAATGAAGGTTGTATCAATGCAAAAGATTCCGGAGTTTGGTAATGAGAGAGAAAGTTCAAAAGCGTCGACCAGCCCAGACGGTGAGAGCGCTGAGATTGAACCGGCCAGGACGCAGAATGAATCCGGCAGATTCCCATTATAACTGCTCTTAACGATCTGCACTCCGGCGGGAATGAATACATTCGACCAGGCGGGTAGTGTGTCGGGTCCGGATATATGGGTCACAGTTGATATTGATGCGTCCGGGCTGTACAT